>CALGIR010000357.1 GCA_937915475.1 uncultured Bacteroidales bacterium | reverse complement strand
ATCTCATTCAGGGTGGGCATCTCATTCTGAGCCAGCCACCTGCAACAGGCTATAGCCTGTTGGTAACGCCCTGAATGAGATGCCCACCCTGTTGTTCGAAAAGGTTGCGCCGTTCACGTCTATAATACATTCACCCAAAGCCTCAACCCCGGTTTTGGCCTTTTCTACAACGGTACCATTCAAAATTAGCTTACCCTGCTCAGATGGGTTGCCCTGTACCGAAATACCTATCCATTCACCTTTACAATTACAGTCAGTTCTGGGGAGTAGCGCTCCTCCCCAGAACTGACTGTAATTGAAAAGGTGAATGGCTGAGTTAAATATTGAAGGAGTAGCGCTCCTCCTTCAATATTTAACTCAGCCCCAACGCCCACTCGCACGCCCTTGTCTGGAGAAAAGGAGAGGGAGGGATTAAGTAGCGTTAGCTTGGCCCCTGTTTCAACAACCAAATTGCGATACATTCTATAGGCAGCATTTTCCCACACATGCGTTCCGGAGGCAATCTGGTAGGTTGGTGGCACCACATTGTTGGGATGGACAAAACCTGTGGGGATTACAGCATTTGGATGAATGCTAAAGGCTGCCTGCCCGTTGTGTACATTGATGATGGCGTTGGGGGAGATTTTGAGGGTTGCACCCTCCTCAACAACTAGCTGCCCCCCAGCAGCTACCAACAGCTCTGAACAGTCAGGCATAGAAAATGATGAATTCGATTTTGCGATAAAAGTGCTGTTCCCAGATAATATAAGGCTTGCACTTTCATCTGCTAGTGATAATGCAACACCTTCATCAAGTATCAAACTACCACTTTCTTTAACAATTAAAGAAGTGTATTTAGGGAGACCTGTATTGACAGAAATCGTGAGCGTTAAACCCTCTGGCACAACAACATTCCCTCTTATTTGCTGTTCCGATGCCCAGGTCTCGTTCTCGGTAAGTATGTATGTGTAAGAGGGTAAATAGTTGTGCTTGGTTGCGCTTACTTGAGTAAGCGGGCTGATTTCAAAGGGGCATGCTGCAACACCATTCTGGTTTGTAATTGCTACGTGGCGTTGGTTGCCGTCATCAAAAACCACCCCAACGTCACTCAGGAGTGCATCATTTTCGTCAACAACCTTTACGCTTTTCCCTGTGTAGTTAATATCCATATACTTGCGCTGGGGTGCGGCAGTCCACAGTTCAGTTTCGGGGCAGCCCAACAGGTTGTGGCTAAACCGCAAATACCTGTCATTATAAACTTGCTTTGAAATAGCCTCAGCTTTCCCAATTTCATAAGATAATCCACTGGTTATTACGTTAATAAATTTTTCAAAAAGTAACTTTGAAAATGAAACCCAACCATACCGGGTGTTACCCAGATAAGTGGGTCCGCCACCCTGACTAATGGCCGTATAAACCTCGCCCATATTTCTTTCACCTGTATTAATTTTATACTCATCGAATGGCATGGTTTCACAGGATATGGAGTAGAAAACCGTAGGGTGCGTGCTGTTGGTCATATTATCAATTCCATTTCCTTCCTCGGGTATCTCACACCATGTTAAATACGAATCCATTGAAGTTACCTTGCGTTTCGCTGGAGGATCAAAACAACCGTTATTACCCTGGGTTGCAACTGCAACGCACCTTGGTCCACCATGGACAAAAAAGCTGGCAAATCCATAGTGGGTATTAAACTCATCGATCACATCCTTCCCCTTTGGAAAGTTTGGGGTGTCGGGTGTGTCATACCCTCCTTCCTCTTCGAAGATTTCAATTACATCGCACCATGTAAGCCTTGCTCCAATATAATTTGCTTCACCATATTGTTGTAGATGATCTGCTTGGGTTAAGAAGGCCTTGGTAAGGTAGCCAAAATCGCCGTTGCCGGGGAAACTCTCATACTGAATCAGCTTATCTGTCCAATTTTCAACCTCCTGTGCGCTCTGCACCAATAGCCTGCCCACATAGATCTCGGGGTAAAAGTCAACGCTATCAGCCGGCTCGCCATATAGCCCATTGCCGTTAGAGTCCCAGTTGCCATCAAAATCGGCAAAGTATAAATCTGTTGGTATAATATGACTTTCAAGTGTTGTATTATTCGAAGCCCAGCCATACCTGATGGGAACTATATTATGCCTACCTGCTAAAAGGGCATACTCTATTCCTCTGCCATTATTGTAGGCCTCTTTTAGGAACTGCCTTAGCTTACCGGCATTGTCGTATATCCCTGAAACCAGATCGCCCGTATGGGTAGCATAAATATCCTCTATGGTAACCACCTCAATGCTCACCCCCTTCCTACGCTTCCACTCAACAAATCGATTAAAAGCCGGAGCAAGGGTTTGGCTTGTAACAACTACATACTTACTGCCTATTGGGATTGATGCTTGGGTTGCAGTGGTTCCGGCAGGAGCCATAACGCCGGCAGACCCGTCAATAAACGATGGGTTATCTATCAGGTACTCTAAAACCCTTTGGGTACTTCCATCGAGCAAGGGTACTTGGCTCTCGGTTTTATGACTATCGGGCTCATACTGAAGTTGGATGGATACACTACGGTAGCAGCTAATCTCGCCACTGGCCGGCGTGTACTGTAGGGGATAAATGGCAAGGGTTGCTATGGAGTTACCCCTAAATGTACCCTCATCAACTAACTCGGCAATTTTACCGGGATAGGGGTCAGCTGAACCGTACAGCGACGGGAACGGTGCTATAAAGTCTGGGGGGGGGGGTAGAAGAGGTTGGTATTGGGTGCTGCACCGGCTCAACGGGGTGCTCCAATGTATAGCTCTGCACATTTGAGAATGATGCCTCTATGCTGCTAACCTTAGTGTTAGCCGGCAGAAGAAGCTTAATATATCTTACGGGTAAATTTGGATGCCCCGCAGTATCAATGATTGCGTATTCCTCTGAAAGCATAACCCGGCTATAAGTATTTCCATCCTCAAGCAGCAGGGTTTCAACTGTAACATCCTCGGTAAAGTTAGCCTGATGGGTAATCTGACCAAGCAGACTATAGGAGCTTACCATGAATATGGCAAGTACAAAAAGCAAATTTTTTTTTGTTGTCATGGCTTAAAGGTTTAGTTAACAATAAATTTTCCGTTATACCGCTTGCCATTCCTGTCAACGGCAGTAAAAATGTAAAGGCCTGCGGGCAGAGTGTGCCTGTGGGTATAGGTTTCGGCAGGCTCGTTGACCCTAACCCAATCAACAGCTACCCCCTTGGCGTTGTAAATGGTTATCTGCTCAATGGGGGCTTTGCCCACGAGGAAGTTAATTGTACCCTCCGTAACCGGGTTGGGGAAGACTCGCAGCGCGTTCCAATCCCACTCTTCCGAATCTATACCCACAATGGGGGGCATGCACTCCGAAAACTCCTCATCAAAAAAGAGAATCTCATCGTCCTGCTTAAAGCAGATAAGGTAGTTGTAAAGACCGTTGGTGGGCGTGGATCCTGAAGTGAAAAGCAACCCCCGGCTAGTCCCCATACCCTCAATCCATTTAACGCCATACTCATCACAATTATTTTCAAGACAATACCTCTTCCTTAGGGTACCGCCCATCTGCACGGTGTCAATATCCTGAACAATTAGCCAACGAGCCTCGTCCCAGGACATAAAATTCCCCTCTTTTATGGTGTCCCCAATGCCAACCGAGAAGTCGAATAGCATGATCTCCTCGTAATCAACAAATTCATTCAAGGGTTTAAAGTCATGGATCTTTTCTCCCTTGTAGTAAACCCTGCGCTGCTCGTCCTCGCGTATCCCCCCAATGGGGGTGGCCGTTCTGTGGTCGAACACGGTGTCGTAAAAGATGTAGAGCTTCTTGTAGATGTGCCCATTTATAACCGTATCCTCGCCCGAAAGGGCAAAACGCTCAAAAATAAGACCACACGGTTCATCTATTGGCCGTCGATAAGCCTCACTCCATATCACCCCGCTAGTGGGGAATGGAACGTACTCGTACTCCTGCGAAAAGCAACTAGCAATAAATGCTATTAGCATAATTGTAGTTAAAATCGGTTTGTGTTTCATAATCGTTTGGTTTAACGGGTTAATAATATGTTAAAAAGCTGGGTGTAATACCCAAGGGTGGTGTAAAAGTATGTAAGCACAAAACAAATAACATACATATGCACATATTTATCATTGTTCTAATAATCATTATTGGTGTTTAAAGTTACGTAAATTTAAGCTGCAAGTACAAATTTTTGGTGAAATAAAAATACTTGTTACTTGTTTTACAAGGATTATCAGTTGTTTGGCTGCACTTTTTGGGTGGTATAATTTAGCTATTCACCATATTTATTGAGGTAACCCGGGAGGAAATACAGCGCATTGCCATTTGGCTTAGCGAAACCTTGTATGATATCTAGCTTTTGTATTTTTAGTTCTTAACTAGCTTGGTTGTAAGTACCCCATTGGGTGTGGTTAACGATACGATTAACGGGCCGGCAGGCCAATTTGCTGTCGAAAGGGTTAGCTCCCCATTGCCCGCAACGGGCTGGCTATGTATTACGCTACCCAAAAGCGTTTGCACCGTAAGCGTACCCTTTGCCCCTGTGGGTAGGGTTACCACCACGGCATCGTTGGCGGGGTTGGGGTAAACCATGAGGGACTCTTTGCCTGTTGCTTCAAGTATTGGTGCGCTCACCGGGTTCCAACCCTCAATTTTTGAAGCAACAGGCAAAGAGTCCCTCATGGTTTAC
>CALGIR010000356.1 GCA_937915475.1 uncultured Bacteroidales bacterium | reverse complement strand
CTGCATTATCTTATCAAAAGCGTTTCGTTCAACAATTAAGTCCTTAATAACAGGGAAGGCAGCTGCTCTCCAAGGTTCAATGGTTATGGTTTCACCATCTTTAAACTCACGCATGTATAGTTCGCAGGTTGTGGTTCTGCCTAATTTGCCATGGGGTCGTCCATTAATATATAGGCTGCAGCAACCACAAATACCCTCGCGGCAGTCGTGCTCATAGGCAACGGGCTCTTTCCCTTCGGTTATTAACTTGTTGTTGAGATAATCAAGCATCTCGAGGAAAGACATTTCAGTAGAGACTTGGTTAAGGTTATAAGTTTCAAACCTTCCTTTTGCCTTAGGATTCTCCTGTCTCCATATTTTTAACTTAATATTCATACCAATTGGTGTTGAGGTTGATACAGTTTATTTATAGCTGCGCTCTTCAGGTTTAACGAACTCAAATTTCAAATCCTCTTTGTGCATTGTATGCTGTTTTTCGGGACCATTGTACTCCCACACAGCAACGTACGAGAACTTAGAGTCGTTGCGTTTTGTTTCGCCCGATTCGGTTTGACTCTCTTCTCTAAAGTGTGCCCCGCAGCTCTCTTCTCGGTTAATAGCGTCCCTGCAAAGTAGTTTGGTAAGTTCAAAATAATCGGCAACTCTTATTGCTTTTTCAAGTTCTTGGTTAAGGTCGTTGGCTTTACCAGGAACCCTTACATCTTTCCAAAACTCTTTTTCAAGTTCCTCGATAAGGGGTAAGGCTTTTTTTAAACCCTCCTCGTTGCGATACATGCCACAATAATCCCACATAATTTTGCCTAGCCTTTTGTGAAATGATGTAACCGTTTTTGTTCCCTTAACCGATAGTAACTTGTTAACCCTATCATTTGCATCGTTTTCTGCAGTCTCAAACTCGGGGCTATCGGTTGAAATTTTGGGTGTTTTTATATCATCGGCTAGATAATCGGTTATTGTAAAGGGCAGAATAAAGTAACCGTCGCCAGCGCATTGCATAAGCGAACTTGCTCCCAATCGGTTTGCACCGTGATCGGAGAAATTAGACTCTCCAATGGCGAATAAACCTGGTATGGTAGTCATTAGATTATAGTCAACCCAAAGACCTCCCATTGTATAGTGTCCTGCTGGGTAAATACGCATTGGTGTTTTATATGGAGATTCGCCAGTTATCTTTTCGTACATTTCACAAAGGAGCGTTGTGATGCTGGATTTGGTTTTCTCTCCTTGCTCGTTAATGGCATCGCGGAAATCGAGGTAAACCGACAATCCCGAGTCGCCAACTCCAAATCCAGCATCACAACGCTCCTTTGCAGCTCTTGAGGCCACATCGCGGGGAACTAGGTTTCCAAATGCAGGATATCGTCTCTCTAGGTAATAATCACGCTCATCATCGGGTATCTCGAATGGTTTGCGCTTATCGCCCTTTGTTTTGGGAACCCAAACCCTGCCATCGTTCCTAAGCGATTCGCTCATAAGGGTGAGCTTGCATTGGTAATCGTTAAGAACAGGAATTGATGTTGGGTGAATTTGGATAAAGCTCGGGTTTGCAAAAAGTGCTCCGCGCTTATGGGCATTCCAAGCAGCAGAACCGTTGGAGTTTACTGCAAGGGTTGAGAGGTAGTAGATTGTGCCGTAGCCACCTGTAGCAAGTACAACTGCGTGGGCAGAGTGGCGTTCCATTTCACCAGTTACAAGATTCCGTACAATAATCCCTCTTGCTTTACCGTCAACCACAACCAAATCAAGCATTTCACGCCTTGAGTACATGGTTACTTTGCCAGTTTGCATTTGCCTAATTAGGGCGCTATAACCTCCAAGTAAGCACTGTTGTCCTGTTATCCCTTTGGCATAGAATGTACGGCTAACCTGCACACCGCCAAATGAGCGATTGTCGAGTAGTCCTCCGTAGTCGCGCGTAAATGGAACACCCATTGCCGTGTAGTGATCGATAACCTGGTTGCTTACTTCGGCTGCACGGTAAACGTTTGCCTCGCGAGACCTATAGTCGCCGCCCTTTATCATATCGTTAAATAGGCGATTAACGCTATCGTTATCATTCTTGTAGTTCTTAGCCGCATTAATTCCCCCTTGTGCTGCAACGGGGTGTGCTCGTCGGGGCGTATCCTGGTAGCTGAAAACCTTTACATTATAGCCAAGTTCGGCCAGGGTTGACGCTGCGCCTGACCCAGCAAGGCCAGTACCCACAACAATAATGTCGAGTTTACTCTTGTTGGCAGGGTTTACAAGCCTAAGAGAATTCTTGTGCTTTGTCCACTTATCGGCAAGCGGTCCTTCCGGTATCTTTGCATCAAGCTTAATCATATCTGTTGATGTTTATTTTTTAATAGTAGTTTTGTGGATTTTAATGGATAAACCAAAAATAGAGGGGTATAATGGTAAATCCAATTGCAATAACGGCAGCATAAATATACGATGCAACCTGAAGGCGCTCGATCCACTTAATATTGTTTAACCCAATGGTGTGAAATGCGCTCCAAAATCCATGGCTTAGGTGAAGCCCAAGCAATATTGCCGATGCAATATAGATTAGGTTGTACCACCAATAGGCTACAAAGAACTCGGAGACTAACTCGTATGAGTTGAGTATTTGGGTAATCCCGTTATCATACGATATGGAGGGTACATCGCCATACCTAAGCTTTAGGAAAAAATTTATAAGGTGGAGCACCAAAAATGCCAGAATGGTGAAGCCGAGGATGTACATGTTTTTCGAAGCCCAACTGGTAAGTTCGTTTGTACCGCTTTTGGCGTATGCTACCGGACGGGCTTTCCTGTTCTTTAGCGTTATGATTGTTGCATAAATTATGTGGAAAATAAAGCCTAATGCCAACATAATTTCAACGGCCTTAAGAAGTGGTGTTGTAGAAAGGAAGTGGGCGGCCTCGTTGTAGAGTTTGCCATCGCCAACTAAAAGCAGCAGGTTTGTACTTAGATGTACCAAAAGGAATAGCATGAGAAAAAGCCCGGTGATGCTCAGAATCAACTTTCTCCCCAGCGAAGAATTAAAAATTCCGTTCATAGAAATATGATTTGTGTTTGGATAGGCAATATAGGCCATTTATTGGTATGTAAGTCAATAAAGCAGGCTATATTTTAGGTGTTATTTAGCAGATTCAACTAAGGGCTAACCGTTTGGAGTTTGTTTTTATTTGATTAACGAAGTATCAAGTTTCGGAAAAGAGTCATTTCATGCTAGAGGTGTTTTGTATGTTGGTTTTGTGTTGAAAAACAAAACGGGAGCGTAAAGCCATCGACTTACCTTTTAGAATCTTATCTTAGCTGTTGTTGTAATCACAATGGTTGTCTAAGTGCGGATAGTTCTGAGTATCTTCAAGTATCTATCTCTTATCATTCTGAGTTTTTCTTCGTCAAGGTTCTCGCGGTATATTCTTACCAAATCAACAACGCCCTTGCTCTGATAAAAATATGCTGTTGCAGCATCAAAATAGATAAGTTTTGTATCAAATTTTACCTCCGAAGTTATTTTTCTAAAGTCATCCCATGGTATATAGTAAGGGAGTTTAAAAAAGCCGATATTGGGCTCATTATGATCTATATATATTCCTTCGCCGTATGAGTGTAGTGAGAAAAAACATCGCATTTTTATCATTCCCATTTCATTTTCAAATTTTTTTCCAGGCGATTTAAATAGAACTCCCTCCTTATCGTAAAGTTCTTGAACCGTGTGGATTTGGCTGTAATTTTGAAGGTTAATTAGCCTAATAACATAACAGGTTTGATTAAATAATGTAACGGTACCGGTCACAGCATCTATTGGGTACTTTACTTTTTCTTGTACTTTAACGGTTGCTCTGATTAACTTTTCCAGAGGGAAATACTCTGACAGGATAAGGTATAGCATTTTTGGCCTATTGGTTCTGGGTGTTTCATCGTAGTAGCCAAAGTAGGGCGAAACAGCCTCCAAAACGCAAGTGTTTTTCATAAGTATATCGTTGGTAATACACGAAAGGGGCTCTTCTTTTAGTACACCACCATAGCGTTCAATGATATCAGACGTTTTCATGGCATTTAGTTTTAGTATGAGGGTTTTATCAAATATACATATTTTTACCTTGCAGATCAACCTTATGTCTCTGCTTTTGAGTAAACCTAAAAACAGAAAAGCCCCAGCGGGCTTGCTGGGGCTTTTTTAAAGATTAAAGATGTTTATGCCATATCGGCGACCAAATTCTTAGTAATTTGACTTTTGCTGTGCGAAAGGTAAAACACTCTCATCGATGGTTTGAATGGTGTGACCATTGCCGTAATAGATTCGCTATTCTCTTGCTTGATAATTTCAATGGCTTTTAGTAGGGTATTATCAATTTGAGTGATTATGGGATAAAACCCTTCATCATCGATAATATTTCGGGCAATGTAGGCAATCAGCTGTGTTTCAATTACCAATTTTGAGGTGTTTATCTGGCTCAGATTTGGCTTAACTCCTTGTTTGTCAGCAAAAGTAATAAACTGCTCCATTATGTTAACCCCCCTTAGGTAACCAGTAAAATTTGTAGGTGTTTTAAGGGCCGAAAGATTCTTCCTGTTTCGGTCGGAGTATTGAAAGGCGAATCGATAGATTAGGTTTCGGCGGGCAACCAGATTAAAATAAGTGCTTGTACCCGTTGTGTCCATTGGGATAAAGTGATCGGGCATAATGCCACCGCCACCGT
>CALGIR010000355.1 GCA_937915475.1 uncultured Bacteroidales bacterium | reverse complement strand
GGTATGTCCATCGGGAGCCATATACAAGCGCGAGGAGGATGGAATTGTGCTTATTGATCAGGATAAATGTCGTGGATGGCGACAGTGCGTTAGCGGTTGCCCTTACAAAAAAGTATATTTCAACTGGAATACCCATAAATCGGAGAAGTGTACATTTTGTTATCCGCGTACTGAGGTGGGTGAATCTACAATCTGTAGCGAGTCATGCGTGGGTAGGATACGATATATTGGCATGATGCTTTACGATGCCGATAAAATAAAATCAGTTGCTGCAACGGCCAATGAAACAGATTTATACGAGGAGCATTTAGGTCTTTTTCTTGACCCGCATGACCCTGAAGTTATAGCCGAAGCCCGAAAGCAGGGTATTCCGCAAAGCGTGTTGGACGCAGCAGCAGCATCGCCCATTTACAAGATGGCCATTGATTGGAAGGTTGCCTTTCCGCTGCATCCAGAGTACCGCACTTTGCCAATGGTTTGGTATGTTCCCCCACTATCGCCAATTCAGGCAGCAGCCAACAGTCAGAAAATTGGCATGAACGGTATTCTTCCCGATGTGGATGATATGCGAATATCGCATAAATATTTGGCTAACCTTTTTACCGCAGGTGATGAGAAAGCAATAAAGGAGGCACTAAAACGTATGCTGGCCATGCGAGCTTTTATGCGGAGCAAAACGGTTGATAAGGAGATTAATACTGAAGTTTTAGAGGGCACCGGCCTTACCCCAGAGCAAACAGAAAAGATGTACCACCTTATGGCCATTGCCAATTACGAGGATCGATTTGTTATTCCCACCAGCCATAGAGAGGAAGCTAAAAATGCCTATAATCTTCAGTCGGATGGTGGCTACCCAGATGATGAGGGTCCAGATTCTGAGAAATTTAAAAATTTGTTTGGAGGTTTCTAATTATGATAAAAACCTATAAGATATTATCACTTTTACTTTCTTACCCTAACCAGGAGTTGCAAGATTTTTTGGTTAAGGTAGAAAACGAGTTACTGGAAGAGGGGCTGCTTTCTGCGGATAAAATAAATGGCATAGCAAAGTTTTGCGAAAACTTTATCAATACTGATATCATTGATTGGCAGGCAGAATATGTACAATTGTTCGACTACTCAAGAAGTGTTTCGCTGCATCTTTTTGAGCATGTGCAAGGCGACTCGAGGGATAGAGGTCAGGCAATGGTTGATTTAATGGAGTTTTACAAGGAGAATGATATGAAATTAACCAGCAGCGAACTCCCTGATTATATACCTGCTTTTTTGGAGTTTCTTTCCACACTTTCCGTGGCAAAATCGGCCGAACTGCTGGGAGATACTATTAACATTGTGGATAGAATTAATGTTGCGCTTAGCGAAAAGGACAATCCGTATAGTCATGTTTTTCAAGCTATTATTTTTTTATCAGCAAAAAAACCAAATAAAGCTATTACTCACGAAATGATTAAGAATGAAAAACCAATGGATCTGGATGCAGAATATGAAGAAGCACCAGTAACTTTTGGTGGATGCAAGGGATGTGAAACATCTATTTGATATTCGGCTTTGAAGTTTGAGTGCCTAAAATTTTAAATCAATAATCATGGATAACTATCTCAACAATTTTTTGTTCACCTACCTTCCCCACATTGCCCTTGCAGTTATGGTTTTTGGGCTTATCACCCGGCTGGTTATGGCCAACAAAACTATTCAGGCAGAATCTACCCAGCTGCTAACCGACAGGAAGGTTAAGCTGGGCAGCAACCTGTTTCACGTGGGCATCATCTTTGTTTTCTTTGGGCATCTCACGCTATTTATACCCGAAGAACTTTACCATTTGATTATGACCACAGAAACCAAGCGCCTAATTGCACTATCAATTGGTTCATTTTTTGGGACTATGGCCATTGTGGGAATGTGTATATTACTTACAAGACGCTTTTTCTCCCCCCGCATAAAGTACCAAAGCAATTTTTTCGATTATTTTATTTTAATCCTACTACTGGTTGAAGCTGGTTTGGGAATAAGCTCTGTCCTTGGTACTGCAAACTCATCTGTTGAGCAATATGCCGCACTAGGCGAATGGGCTCAGGCAGTTGTTACCTTTCAGCCCAATGCGGGTGATCTACTGGCCGACCACACCATACAGTACAAAATACACATTGTTACTGGGTTTTTTATTTTTATGATTTTCCCCTACACAAAACTAGTACACATGTTGGTGTACCCGTTTACCTATTTTTTCAGGTCGGGTTACCAGTTGGTGAGAAGAAGAAAGTAGATAGGTTCTACAAAAATAAATTAAGTTACTTACTAGGGTGGGGGAGCATTAGAATTAATCTTGCATCTTTCCCTGAGTTTAATTATGAGAAAGCCCAAAAATGCTTCTAACTACATTCTTGGGCTAAAACAAATAAAAACCAACCTCATCCAAAGGGATGATTGGGTTAAAATAATGTGTGTTTCTTTATTTCTTATTCCGACGAACAAATTCCTGTACAACGAAGGAGGCAACATCGTCGGCAAAGGTATTCATCCCAAAACCGGCGTCGTAACCCAGCTCTTTGGCAAGCTCGTGGTTTAGGCGGGGACCACCACAGCAAAGGATGACCTTGCTTCGCAATCCTTCAGCTTCAAGCATCTCAACCAATTCCACAAGGTTTTGTATGTGTACATCCTTTTGGGTAACGGTTTGCGAAACCAGAAGAGCATCGGCTTTTAGCTCAATTGCCTTGGCAATAAACTCATCGTTTGGCACTTGGCTACCTAGGTTGTGGGCCTCAAATCCTTCGTAACGCTCCAAACCAAAGCGACCTGCATAACCTTTCATATTCATAATGGCATCAATTCCTACGGTGTGTGCATCGGTTCCGGTGCTTGCGCCAACTATAACCAATTTCCGGCCAATGTTTTCCTTAACAAACTCGTCGGTTTGATGCATATCCCAAGTTGTTGACTCAACTTTTGGAACATGAATACTCGTAAAATCAACTGTATGAACACAGTCTCCATAGCAGTTAAAGAAGGTAAATCCCTTGGTTAACTCTTTGTAGAATACCACTTGAGGGTTGTCAAAACCCATTTTTTTCATCAGCTGCTTAGCTGCTTCAATGGCTTCATTTCCGGATGGAACAGGGAGAGTAAAACTTACTTGTGTTTTACCATCATTCATTGTATCGCCGTATGGCTTTGTTTTCTTGAGATCTAGCGTTGTATCAAACTCACGCTCCTCCATCGAATATAATCCTTCGCTCATATTTTCTGTGTCTTTATTGCGATTTTACTTACGATTTTTCATTAACTCAATAAATGGGTTACTGTAGTTTGCACCCCGCTCAACAACCCCTGCAAGGCCTTTCCCTCCAGTCTTTGGTCGTTTAATAGCAGCAAATTTACCCTGCTCAAGCGCATCGAAAAGGCCTTCTTTGTGAAGAACTTCAAGCAATTCAACTGTTTTGTTTAGTACCTCTTTAGCCCGATTGCGGATAATTCCGTCCTCTTTGTACTCAACCTCATCGCCAATGTTCTTCATGTTATTGAAGATATACTTTGCATTCTCAATGGCTAGGTATCTATCGGACATAAATGGCGTATGAATAGCCTCGGTGAGCATACCCAAGAGTTGAAGTCCCTGACCAGTCCAGATTGCAATCTGATTGAAAAGGGCATCCTGAATGTGTCCACGGAATATGTTCCCAGTCTTAAATTTTGTGGGAGGCATATACTTTAGCGGTGCATCGGGAAATATTTCGCGGGTCATTTGAGCCTGTGCCAACTCGTACAGAAAACCATTCTCCATTTCTGGATCCATCTCGAAAGCGTGGCCAAGTCCCATTTGCTCTGAAGGGATAGCAGCAATCAGCGCTAGCTGTTCATTGATAAAATCCGAAGCCAAAACTGTATGAGCCTCCTCAAATGCATCGGCAGTTGTGAGGTAGTTATCCTCTCCGGTATTAATAATTACGCCTGCGTATCCATTGATAATACGTGAGAAGTACTGGTCAACCATGGTGCGCTGCATGTTGATATCGCGGAAAAGGATTCCGTAAAGAGCATCATTTAGCATAACGTCTAAACCCTCAAATGCACCCATAACCGCAATTTCGGGCATACATAAACCAGAGCAATAGTTACAAAGGCGGATATAACGACCAACCTCTTCACCAACCTCATCCAGTGCTTTTCGCATTATGCGGAAATTTTCTTGAGTTGCAACGGTTCCTCCAAACCCTTCGGTAGTTGGGCCATAGGGAACATAGTCGAGCAAACTTTGGCCAGTTGTACGGATAACTGCAATAATATCAGCTCCTTGGCGTGCAGCCGCTTGTGCCTGAACAACATCCTCGTAAATATTGCCTGTGGCAACAATTACGTATAGGTAGGGCATTGCGCCTTCGCCTATGGTATTCAAATAATTATCGCGACGAGCCTTGCGTTTTTTAATCCTGTCAAGGCTAGATCGGAAGAGCAAACGTCTGAACGCATCAATTTTTTCCTTTGGGTGGATTGGCAGGGTTGTTAAATTTAGCTTGCCGTCCGAAACTTGCTCAGCAATTTGCTGTGGGTTTAGCCCAGTTTCAACTATGGCATTACCTATATGGAAAATGGCACCCTGCCCCAGAGCACCTTTCTCCTTAAGAGAATCAACAAGCACATTGGGTAAGGGAATTGCATTGGAATCAACCCCATCAATTCCCAGTAAACGGCAAAGGGTTCGCTCTACTGTTACCGTTGTGTAATTCTCCACAAAACTCTGAACATCATCGGCAATATTCTTGGCGATATTCTTTGCATATCCAACCTTCTCAAAATCGAGACCTAACTTACTTTTTCGCATAACTTTAACCGAACTTTATTGTTGTAAATTTCTATTGTTTATCTTTACCCAAATCCAACTGTTTTGATGCCTCGGAAAGTATATCAGCATCAATACCAAGTATTTGTGCAATTCTTAACGCTTCGTGCGGAACATTAACCCCATCGTCTTCAATTAGTGAATAATCAATATAATCACCAATATTTTTTACCGTAATTGAGGCATCTTTGCTCTTCTCCATAAAACCCTTAACCCTAAGCTTGCGGCATTGCGTGCTTAGGCCACTATAATGAGTTGTGATAACTGTTTTTGCATTGCATCCATCTAAAATGTTTGCCACAGCACTTACAATGGCACGACCCTCGGTGGGGTTTGTGGTGCGGGCTAATTCATCAATCAGCACTAATAGGCGGCGTTGCTTTTTGCCCTGCTGTACAATGCGGTTTACCTTTAGCATTTCGGAGGCATAGGATGATAAACCCGATAGTTCCGATTGCTCATCGGTAATGCTAAAAAGTATTTGCTCTACCAGAGCAATTTTAGCGCTGGTTGCAGGTACAAAAAAACCGTACTGGCACAATGCCTGGCTTAGCGCAAGTGTTTTTAGTAGTACCGTTTTACCTGCCATGTTGGCTCCGGTAATAAGACAAGTACCCTTATGAATATCTACATCAATGGGTTGATATCGCTTTTTTTCCTGTTCTAGTGTTGCTTTAAGCTGAGGGTAAAATAGTCCTTTATACGATGTAATATCTCCCTCAACCTCTGGCAGAACTAACTTTTCCGCTATTGCCTGCTTGGCCTTAGCAATTAGTATGTCGATGTTGCCTATCCCAGAAAGTGCTGTATACAGTGCAGATGAAAAATTATAAAGTTTATCCGATATGTCCTGTCGAACTCTATCTTCTATCTCGGTTATTTTATTCCTTAGCTCGTCCGATTGTTTCTGTAACTGCTTATTATCTGTATTGTCTTCAGAATCTTCTAGTTGAAATTCAATTCCTATCAACTTTTTTCGTAGTTCACCGAGTTCGGGAGCGAAGAAATTATTGATATAGAAGGGAGGAATTCGGTTCCCTTCTGGGTCGAGAATATGAATTACGTTCTCAAGGTCTGGTAACTGTTCATAAAGAAATTTGAAAGGTGTAACCAACTCCCTAATATCATTGGCAAGAAGAGCAAAACCTTTTACCTCGAAGAGTTCTATATCGTTAAGGGTTAAACGCTGTTGTATATTTTTGATTGTTCCAGCAATGTCACGAACCTGTGATATTTTTATGGATACCTTTTCTAGAATTGCCCTGTTTTGTTGGAGATTTAGAGTGTTAACGGTTTGTTTTACTTGTTGCAATTGGTGAAGAACATCCTCTGAATTAATCAGAAATGGAGACGACAGTAAGATACGATGAGCCAACCCCGATTTTAAGTCGAGTTTGTCGAACATGTAGCGTAGTCCCGAAATCTGGGCAAGTGCAGTTTTAAGTTGCATCGCTATAACTTTTTAACATCATAAACAGGTATTTGTAGGGTTTTTTGCATTGATGCTTTGAGCTCATCGGAACTTAAATTATATCCCTGAGGCGAAATAGGATTTATACAAACCGCTGCAAGTTTAGTTTTAGTTACCACCCTAACTTTACCTCCCTTTTTTAAGAAAGAATAGTAGACATCGGGGGAGGCAAATATCCTAGAAAAATCCTTAACTACCAACTCAATGCTAGCAACATTTTTTTGCATTCGCAGAAATTCAAATAAATAATTGCTAGTTGCACCTGCAACAAATATTCGATTTCCGTATGTAAAAATTTTATCCTTTACTTTCTTTAGCATAAAAACTGATTGCACACCTAAATCGTGTAAATTATTCTCGCTATCAATGGCAATAATTCCAGAGACAACCAGGTCGAGTTTATGTTTAAGTTCTGGTTCAACCTCGGGAAGATTTATTAGGTCATAAATATACTTTGTTTTACGTACCAACACTGGGATATTGGCAGAGAATGCCGCA
>CALGIR010000354.1 GCA_937915475.1 uncultured Bacteroidales bacterium | reverse complement strand
AAAACGCTATTGCCTCAATAAATGGCATATACAGATTAATGTATACCGGAGGCTGGGGGGGTGGCTGGAACGATGAAAACGGCGGTTTACCGGCTTTTATCCTGGTATTTGATTTGATGGCGGACGACCATATTATGGATAGTGGGGGTTCTGGCTGGTTTTGGTACGATTATCTTTTCGATACCTGGGGCGATTATTCTCACACATCGGGGCATCAATACCAAATGTGGAATTTCTTCTATACGTTAATTTCAAACGCTAATTACATACTTTCCAATGAGGGGAAAATACCTGGTGATGAAAATATGATCAATTATGTAATGGGACAAGCTTATGCGATACGTTCGTTTAGCTATATGTGGCTGGTTCAGGTTTATCAGCAGAACGACCCGACCAAACCGGGTGTACCTTTATATACAGAACCTACTTTAGTAGGATCAACTGGCAACCCAAGAGGAACCGTTCAACAGGTATACGACCAGGCTAATAGCGATATAGACAAGGCAATCGAGTATCTTGAGAAAACCAATGTGGCTCAAAAACACAAATCCCATATCGATAAATACGTAGCTTACGGAATCAAGGCTCGCCATGCAATGGTACAAAAAAACTATACAACTGCTCTTGACTTTGCCAAAAAAGCCATGGATTCACCCGCACAAATATCTGATTTTAAAAGCATTAGAAATGTAAATAGTGCTGGCGCAAACAATGTTCTTTGGGCATTGTCAATTCAAACTGACCAGGCACTGGGTAACTGGGATATTTTTGCTCATATGGATGCTGACAGTAAAAATACCTACTCCAAGGCAAGGCACCTTATTTCTTCATGGCTCTATAACGAACTTCCGGACACAGACGAAAGAAAAGCATGGTGGACGGCTCCTCTTCCCGTAGAGGAGTGGGGTACACCAGGCACTGAAGAAGGTTCTAAACGCTCTTGGTGCCAAACAAAATTGGTTTATATCAGTGCTCCTGCAAAAACGGGTGATCATGTACTTATGCGTGAGGAAGAGATGGCTTTAATAGCAGCGGAAGCAGCCTGCCACCAGGGAAAATATACCGAAGCGAGAAATTTCGTTAAAATGGTAGGGAACCAAAGGGACTCCGACTACGAATCCCGCCTGGCAACATTTACCGATGATAAGACATTTAATACCAATACAACGGCTCCATTAAAAACCTTGATGGATGAGATATTGTTCCAGCGCAGGGTCGAACTATGGAGTGAGATACCCAGGTTACACGATTTACAGCGGTTGGGCTTAGGATTTAACAGGGATTTTGAAGGAACGAACCACACAGGTACAATTCCTACCGTAAATACAAATCCAGCATCGCCTGCTTTTATTTTATGGATCCCGCAAGCTGAATTTGACGGAAATGAGAACATGGATGCCAATACTGATCAGAATCCCGATCAAAGGAGTTGAGGAATAAACAATTAAAACGAACATTTATGAAAAAAATAATATTACTAACTGGTGTAATAGCCGTACTTTTCATGGCAAGTTCCTGCCAGCAAGAGGGCGTAAAGTATGCTCTTGGAGATAAAGCAGAAGTCTCGTTCCCCTCTACTCTTGTAAACTTTTCGATGGTTGCAGCCGACAACAACCAGATAACGGTTGAATTGTGGAGAGGCAACACTAAAGGAGCTGTTTCGATTCCGGTAACTATTACGGATAAAACAGGGGGCGTTTTTACTCCGGAAAAAGCACAATTCGATTTTGCTGAAGGAGAAAATAAAGCGTATTTAACGTTTACTTATCCAGACCTCACCCAATTTGGAGGTGAAAAATACAAGATTGAGCTGCTAGTTACTGATGATAGCCAGGTTTCACCGAATGGAAATAAAAAAATGGAAATAACTGCTCAACGAAAATTGACGTTCAAGTCTCTTGGAATAGGAACTTTTACTTCCGAATGGTTTGAAGAGTCGTGGCCGCAAGAAGTTCAAAAAGCCGAGGAAGCAGATTATTACAGACTACCGGATTGTTACTACAAAGGATATCCTATTGAATTTTCGATAGTTGAAGGAAAAATACGCTATGCTTTGCAACCATCAGGCTGGACAACTTCACTAGGCATGGTATTTTGGGATCCAAGGTATATAGATGAATGCGAAATAGTCGAAAAGACATATACATTTGTTGTAAGATGGGCAATTAGTGATGGGAGAGCTTATGGTTCATCCTATGAAGTACTGGAAATGCCTTAAGAGAATTTTAATTGAAACATTTTTGCATAAAATCTTTTCATTGCCCCTCGCTTGTAGCGAGGGGTTTTTTTCAAATCTTTCTGTAGAGTGAATTTAGGCAGACAGACTGACCTTAAATTTGCAACAACCCCTAAACGTTAAA
Source organism: uncultured Bacteroidales bacterium (assembly GCA_937915475.1). Taxonomy (GTDB): domain Bacteria; phylum Bacteroidota; class Bacteroidia; order Bacteroidales; family Tenuifilaceae; genus Perlabentimonas. Next base: position 41 of record CALGIR010000354.1, on the reverse strand, counting down.
CTTTCAACATAAAAGCAGCACATCCCAAACTTTGAGAAGCT
>CALGIR010000353.1 GCA_937915475.1 uncultured Bacteroidales bacterium | reverse complement strand
TCTTATAATAAATTATCTTGGCCATGCCAATACGCGTTGGTTAGCGCACGAAAAGGTTATAATGATTAACGATATTCAGCAGTGGCGCAATTTTGACAGGTTATTCCTTTTTGTAACTGCAACCTGTGAGTTTAGCCGTTTTGATGATTTTGCTAGCAAATCGGCGGGTGAACACGCACTTTTTGTGCCCAATGGCGGAAGTGTAGGACTGCTTTCGACGACACGTGTGGTTTATGCAAATCCAAACATGACATTAAACAAACACTTTTTTCAGTACGTATTTGCTCAGCGCGATGATTATATTGAGGGGCAAGGCGACAAGTTTTACCGTTTGGGCGATGTGCTAAGGCTGGCTAAGGTGGCCACGGGAGGACAGAACAAAAGAAATTTTATGCTCCTTGGTGATCCTGCACTTATGCTCCACTATCCTAATGCAGGTATGTCGGTAACCCAAGTTAATGGAACCCCAATTACGGAGGAACTTGATACGCTTAGAGCCTTGAGTGTTGTTGAACTTAAGGCCGAGATTAATGCGCTAAACACTAAGGATGGATTTACAGGCGAAGCGGAGATTACGTTATTTGACAAAGCGAAAGAGGTCACTACGTTAGCCAACAGAGGGGGAACCCCTTTTGTATACACAGCACGAGAGAGCACCATTTACAAGGGACGCTCCTCGGTAGTTGATAATGAGTTTGCTGCCAAATTTATAGTTCCAAAGGATATTATGTACAACTATGGTCATGGGCGTATTAGCCTTTACGCCAGTGATGGGATTAGCATAGGCGCAGGTTTTTTTGAGGACTTTACCGTTGGAGGTATTAGCGGCAATATTGGCGGCGATACCGTTGGGCCGCAGATTGAACTGTTTATGAATAACGAAAAATTTGTCCCAGGCGGTACAACCGATACCAGTCCTAAACTTATTGTATCGCTTGCCGACAGTTCTGGGATTAATACAACTGGGGTGGGTATTGGCCATGATTTAACGGCTACCGTTAGCGGTGAGCAGGAACGTACCATAGTGCTTAATGACTATTACGTTTCCGATGTTGATAATTTTAGGCAGGGTAAAGCCGAGTATCAACTAACTAACCTGAAAGAGGGAGAATATAAGGTCTCCGTAAAGGCATGGGATGTTTTCAACAATAGTTCCGAAGCGCAGATTGATTTTGCAGTTTTATCCGATAGCAACCTCAAACTTCAGCATGTGCTCAACTACCCAAATCCATTTACGGAATCAACGGGCTTTTATTTTGAGCACAATCAACCCTATTCCGACTTTGAAGTTTCCATACAGATTTTCAGCCCGTCGGGAAAACTGGTAAAAACCATAGAGCATTATTTGCCAAGCGATGGAGGCTATAGGGTAGGGCCTATGTACTGGGATGGCCTCGACGATTTTGGCGATAGAATTGGTCGTGGCGTATACTTCTACAAGCTTAGGGTTAAACCTACCGACGGTAAAGTGGTAGAGGTTTACCAAAAACTGGTGGTATTGAAGTAATACGGTTACTATTGGCAATAGCGGCAATGGCTGATTTACTATAGTTTAATTTCCGGAAATAGCGTAGAATGTAGCTTGAACACACCCAAAATATATTACACTGCTTTGCAATAACAATTAATATTTTGGGTTGTTATAAAGTATTCAGCTATTTTTGCATCCAAATTATTTAACATGATAAGAAAGATTTTTTCAGTATTACTATTCTTTTTAACAGTGAACAACGTGGTTGTTCTGGGGCAGTTTAATGAAGAGGTTTCCCTTCTTGGTTCCCCAAATGCTTTAAGGGTGGCTGTTCCATTTTTAATGATTGCTCCCGACTCGCGAGCAGGCTCCATGGGCGATGTGGGCGCTGCCTCAGAACCCGACATCAACAGCCAGCACTGGAATCCTTCAAAGTATGCCTTTTCCGAGGATGAATGGGGACTTTCACTATCGTACACTCCGTGGCTCCGAAACTTAATTAATGATATTAATTTAACCTACTTGGTTGGTTACTACAAGCTTGATGAGCAGCAGGTTGTGAGTGCATCGTTGTTGTATTTTTCATTAGGTCAAATCCATTTCACTAACAAATCAGGAGAATCTACATCAACACATAACGCCAATGAGTTTGCTTTTGATATGGCCTATTCGCGTAAATTCTCTGAAAAGATTGGGGGCAGTGTAGGCTTTAAGTTCATTCATTCCGATTTAACGGGAGGGTTTGTGCAAGCGAGTCAACCGGCTGCTAAGCCTGGACAATCATATGCTGCAAGCATATCTACATACTACCAAACTCCTCTTGTAATTGACAGAAAGGAAGCGGAACTTGCTTTTGGGTTACATATTTCAAACATTGGAACCAAACTTTCCTATAACGATGATAAAAAGGATTTTATACCTACAAACTTGCGTTTAGGTGGTCGTTTTACTTTTAATATGGATGAGTACAACCAGATTTCATTAATGGTAGATGGCAATAAGTTATTAGTACCCACACCACCTCGGTACGACGACCCAGATAATGCTGATTTAATTACTTCTGGAATGGATCCAGATGTTTCGGTAATAACAGGTATGCTGCAATCGTTTTACGATGCACCAGGTGGCTACAAGGAGGAATTGCGTGAAATAAGCTATGGTGTTGGGGTAGAGTATTCCTATTCTGGTCAATTTGCTGTTAGGGGTGGTTACTTCGACGAACATATGACTAAAGGAAATCGAAAGTATTTTAGCGTTGGTGCTGGGGTTAAGTATAATGTTTTTAAACTCGATTTTGCATATCTAATCCCAAGAGCAGGGCAAGCAAACCCATTGGCCAATACGGTTCGTTTTACCCTTGGTTTTGATTTTGATAAATCTGGTGGACGCCCAAGAAAAAGGTAAATGAGTGTTCGAGTAGGCATTGGATACGATGTTCACCAGTTGGCCAAAGGCCATAGGTTTTGGCTTGGTGGCATTGAGATTAACCACACAAAAGGTTCGGTTGGGCACTCCGATGGTGATGTACTTATTCACGCCATATGCGATGCAATGCTTGGGGCTGTTGCCATGCGCGATATTGGTTTTCATTTTCCCGATAACGATCCCAACCTCAAGGGTGTTGATAGCAAGGTATTACTAAAGCGTGTGCAGTTACTCATTTCAGGTAAGGGCTATGGTATAGGTAATATCGACTCAACTATTTGCCTTCAAAACCCTAAACTCAAAAACATTATTCCAGAAATACAAAGAACTTTAGAGCAGGTGTTAAATCTGCCCGAGGGAACCGTTTCTGTTAAGGCTAGCACAACCGAGGGGCTTGGCTTTGTTGGCAGAGAAGAGGGCGTGTCGGCATATGCCGTGGTGATGCTTATAAAACAAGCAAAAAATGAGTAAAAAAACGCTTGTGCTTGGTGCAAGCAGTAAACCTGGGCGATTCTCGTTGCTGGCCATACAGAGTTTGGTAAAGCATGGTTTTGAGGTTGTTGCCATTGGTCCAAGGCAGGATGTGGTAGAAGGAGTGCACATTGTTGATTATCCCGTGCACCATACCGATATTCATACAGTTACCCTCTATCTAAATCCCTCTAGGCAGAAGGAGTATCTCGACTATATCATTAGCCTAAATCCCAAGCGTATTATTTTTAACCCAGGTACAGAAAATCCCGAATTGTTTAAACTTGCAAAACAAAACGGGATTGAAGTCTCCTTTGATTGTACATTAGTCTTGCTCACTACAGGGCAATACTAGTTTCTTTTTACCTACTCATTTACCAGTCGTATTCCATCATCATCAATACTAATAAGCCTTGCTTTGTAAAGCGAACCAATGGCCTTTTTAAAAACCTTTTTACTAATACCAAGGTAAAAGTGTATGGTTTCGGGTTCGCTTTTATCGGTTAGCGACAGGTAGCCATCGCTTTGTTTCAACCTTTTGAGTATTGATTCTGAGATGCCATCAATCTTCTCGTATCCTGGTTTGTGCAGGATTAGGTCAATCTTTTCGTCGTCGCGAATCTTTTTAATGTAGCCCTTAACCTTTTCGCCTATTCGGAGTTCGCGAAATACCTCGTTGTTGTATAGTATACCCCAATGGGCACTGTTAATTATTGCAGAGTATCCCAAATCAGTTTTTGAGTACACTAGCAAATCCACTTCTTGGTTAACATCGTATTCGGGTGGTGTATTATCAACAAATTTCTCAATTTTGGCCGAAGCAGCCAAGCGGTTAGTTTCATAATCGATATAGAGCGCAACAATATACGATTTACCCTCTTCCATTCGCTGCTTTTGCTCTCGGAAGGGGACAAAGATGTCCTTTGTAAGGCCCCAATCGAGGAATGCTCCCGCACTGGTAACCGACACCGCTTTTAGCCTACCAATTTCGCCTAATACGATATGAGGCTTCTCGGTGGTTGCAATTATTCTGTCCTCAGAATCGAAGTAGATAAATACATCAATAGTATCATCAACTTGCGTTCCCTCAGGAACGTATCGGCGAGGAATTAGTATTTCACCATGCTCGCCACCATCGAGGTAACAGCCAAAGTCGAGTTGTTTTACTACCTGTAGCTGATTATATTGCCCTATATTTGCCATTGCTTTATGTTTGCCCCAAAGGTAGGGTATTTTTTTAGATTAGTTTTTAATGGCATTTGATGCCTTAGCCTTATTTGCTGATTTTACGGAGGGAAACAGATTCCTAATGGATTGAATATGTTTGAAACTTACCTGCAATTGAAATACATTCCGTTTTAGTTAGCTCTCAAATTTATTGTAGCTTAATTTTTTCAATATCAATTATTCCTGTCCTATTTAAAACAACTCTGTACCGTTTGTAAAAAAGTTGGTTCTCGCTTTTAAACTGCATGATAAAGTTTAGGTAGTAAACCCTTTCGCCCTTGATAATTTTAACCGCATTATCATCATCGGTAATAAAAAGAGGAAAGTCGGGATTGTCCATTTTACTGATATAGCTAGAAATATTAAATCTAATAATATCGTTTATACCAGCGGTATTGTACTGTATGGAATTATCTAGTTTTTTTCTGAATATCCGAACACGCTTCCGGTAAAGGATTATTTTTTCAGAGAAAGAACGATTGTGTGCTTCAAGAATGGCTGACCTATCGCGGAGCTTTAGAACTTCATCTGGCACTTTGTCCTCGGTAATAAAGTCCATGGCCTCTTTGCTCCAGCCAATATAGTTGTTCTTTAGGCTTATTTTGGTTTTATTATCAAAGTAACTTCTTCCGAGTCTATACGCAAAATAGTGACGTCCCAACTCCTTTATCCTGTCTTTAAGCATATAGCCAATAACAAGGGCTACAAAAAATGGTATGGTGAAATTCCCGAATTTTAATTGAAAAGAGAAAGCGATGATTGTGGCGAATATCATTGAAATTCCGGCAGCAATGCTGTAGTATACTTGTTCTATAAGTACGCCGTCCTTTTTTTTATTTGCGGTAAGGAAGAGTTCGTTGTCGGCAAACTTTTTTAGCAATCCAAGGCGAAAAATCATATCTCTATTCCGATTTGGGTCATCCTTCTCAGCCACCGAAAAACCTTTATCTCTTTTATAGCTAATTTCTTGGTTAATTACGTCAATAATAGCATCCCTTATGCGAGCATTATCCTTTTGTTTATTTTTCTCCAAAGCACTAAGGAGTTTAAAGGTATGCTGCTCAATGAGGTTACTCATGTACTCATCGCCAAATTGATAGAAGTTAAGTAGATACTTATTTACGGTGGGAGTATTTATTATTCTTCTAAGATTTCGATACCTTGATGTAATTAGCTCAATGTTATTTATATAGTTTTCGATTAAATAATCATTATCCTCATTAAATGTATTCTTAATAATATGTGCAATGTCATCTCGAAGAGCACTTTTAAGAATTGATAAAAACATTTTTATTTGGTACTCATAATCGGCCGAGTTTGTTCGTGAGGGGGCCGATGAAAGATTTTCAAATGATTTTTGTAGAATTGTGAATGGAGTATTCTTCTCACCTCCAATATCGCGCAAAAGATAAACAGGGGTGATAAGGCGTATATTAGAATTCATGTCCCTGTAAAAGTGTCGTTTCTCGTAAGTTAATGGGTTTATATCGAGACTACTAGGTAAAAACAGCCAAGTATTAAGCACAAAATTACTTACCTTTTGTTTTCTAGGTGCTTTTAATCCCAGCTTTATTTCAATGGAAAACTTATCGTGTATTTTAACTGATTCTTGAATCATTTTAATGTTCGGTTATTGTTAGGTTGATCAATACTATTTTTCAAATAATAGTATGGCTATATACTTATATTCTTCGCAGGTTCTAACCCAAATGGCTAAAGGTGCTTGAAAAGATGGATTATACTTTTTAATTCAAAGCGTAATTGTTTTCTATGAATTGCAATTCGCTAGCTGCCTTAAGTCAGAACATACCTACTTTTAGCTGGTTTTGAAATATTCAATAATTGACTCGAGATTTACTGCTTGTTCCTTGAGCTTCGACGAATTTGACACCAGCAGTTCACTTGCCGAGGCGTTTTGCTGTGTTACCACATTAAGTTGCTGTATTGCTTGGTTAATTTGGGTTGAACCAGAACTCTGCTCAAGGCTTGCAGATGTAATCTCCTGCACAAGTGAAGCACTTTTCCCAATATCGGGTATAAGTTTGGCCATTAGACTAGCCGATTCCTCGGTAACCTCTACGCTTCTGTCAGCCAATTTAACAATCTCATCGGCAGCCATTCGGCTTCGTTCAGCTAGTTTGCGTACCTCAGCTGCAACAACCGCAAAGCCTTTACCGTGCTCGCCAGCTCGAGCAGCCTCAACGGCTGCATTGAGCGCTAATATGTTGGTTTGAAATGCGATATCGGTAATGATTTGGATCTTTTCTGAAATGTTTCTAATTGAAGAAAGACTTTCCTCTGCTGTTTTCTCCACTTTATCGACCCCATCAGCAATTGCTTGTGATATTTTTTCTGCTTGCTGAGCATTTTCTGCATTTTGCTTAATGCTAGCCGACATCTGCTCGATTGAACTGCTAACCTCTTCAGACGATGACGCTTGTTCGTTTGCCCCACTCGAGAGCTGTTCGGCTGAGGAGTTTATGCTCCCTCCCGATTTAGCAATTGCGTTTGATGAGTTTTTAATGGTTTCAATAATCTCGTTAATACGGCTAGCCATATCTTTAAGTGCATTTGCTAGATTACCAATTTCGTCAGATCGGTTGATGTTTAATTGAGCGCCTAAATCTCCATTGGCTAATTGCGTGGCGAAGTCAATGCTTTTCTTAAGCGAATTAACAATCGCTTTCACAAGTAATCGTAGTCCAACTATTAGAAGAATTGATACTATTGAGAATACAGCAAAAAGGATACGTAGCCGAAATAGATTGTCAAAAAGTTCGTCTTCGTAAAACGTTACGGTAACATAAGCATCGTATGGCTCAAAGTATTGAACATACTGCCATTTAGGACGGCCATCAATGGAGAAATTGTATCGGAAGTAACCGTTGCCCTTGCCATACGATACCCTTTGCTCGTGATTTGCGGAGTTGAGCTCGTTTGTCCCTT
>CALGIR010000352.1 GCA_937915475.1 uncultured Bacteroidales bacterium | reverse complement strand
AGCAGGTGTTGTAATTTGCACATAACTAGCATAGTAGGCAAAATAGTAGTAAATAAACTGCCGAACCCCCCCATCAGCATCATTATTTTAATATATTTGAGGGTTGTTGGGAAAACATAACTTACCATGCTAACTTATACTATTACAAAACAAGATGCTCCGTTATCTGGAGAGATTACTTTTGCTCCAAATAAAAGTATCAGCAGCAGGAATTTAGTTATTCAGGCTATTAAAAACTCCAAATTCGACATCAAGTCTATATCCGAAAAGGATGCAGAAAAGGTGATCGATAAAGCGCTAAGAAAGGGGAAGGTAGCTCTCGATACGGGTGACCCTGAGAAAGCCATTAGGTTTCTTGGAGCCTTTATAGCCTACTTTGGAGGAGAGTGGATTATCACAGGTACCAAGGAGATGAAGGAAAGACCTGTTGCTGATGTTATCGGTTTTCTAGATAAACAGGGGCATAACATCAAATACCTTGAACGGGAAGGGTTCCCTCCCTTAAAAATAATTGGGAAAGGACTGAATGGACCTATATTGCGCGTTGATGCTTCTATTTGCAGCCAGTTTATTAGTACATCGCTATTGATTTCACAAAAGCTTTCGCACGATGAGGTTATCGACCTGAAAAACTGGATAGTTGAATCACCATACGTAAGCCAAACCATAAGGCTATTAAATTATCTGGGCGTAAACAGCGGATGGGATAAGGAGGAAATGCTTATTGAATATGACCTGCATGATGGGGCAGAAATGGCTGTGGAAGGCGATTGGCTTGCAGCGAGTTACTGGTATCAGGTAGTGGCTTTATCAAAAAAAGCAGAGTTAAAAATAAATGGACTTAACTTCGAAAGTGTACAAGGTAATGCAATTGTAAAAGAGATATTCGAATCGATAGGGGTGAAAACTATACCCACTGATAATGGAGTGTTGATTAAGAATATTAAGAGAAAGATAAAAACCTTTTACTACGATTTTACCAATAGCCCTGATCTTATTCCAGTGTTAGTGATTACATGCGTTGGGCTTGGAATTCCCTTCCGCTTTCTGGGTGTTGAGTCGTTAAGGCTTAAAGATGTTGATAGGATTATGGTACTGCAATCGCAGATGCTAAAACTAGGCGCAAAACTTAAAGTTGAAAAACGTGGAGACCTTGAGACTATTATTTTCGATGGGAAAACTAATTTCAAGGATGATTCAACCATTGAGTTTAACTCCTTTAGCGATCACAGAATGCTTATGTCGTTGGCACCACTCTCGGCCTTGGGGCTAAAAATAATTATTGATGACCCAAGGGCAGTATCACGTTCATATTCGGGTTATTGGGACGATTTTAGGAAAGCAGGTTTTAGTGTTATGTAACTAGATTCCATAATTGAGACTAGGGAAGGCTAACCTCTTTGTTGTTTGTGTTTTCTCTTGATTTTAATCATACGATTTTGCATCTTTGGAGATGTTCAGTTAAACCCTAAAATTAAGACCAATGATTCAATTTAACGACACTCAGATTGCCTTTGCCTGGCGTACCACCAATGAGCTTAAAAAAGCAAGGTTACTATTCAAAACCATGTCTTCGCCTACTTTGGTAAAGGTTGGCAGCGTAGTGCTTAACATTGCCCTAGCTATCCGATTTCCAATATCATGGATTGTTAAACCAACCATTTTCAACCATTTTGTTGGAGGCGAAAGCCTTGAGGAAAGTAACAAAATGGCAGACTTTTTATCGCAATATAAGGTTAAGTCGGTGCTCGACTATTCAGTTGAAGGGGCGGACTCTGACAAACTGCAAGAGGACACCTATAACGAGATCCTTAGATCGATAAAAAATGCCGACGAGAATCCAAATGTTACTTTTACAGTATTTAAGCCAACAGGTCTTATTAGCACTTCCGTGCTAGAGAAGGTGAGTAATGGCGAAACGTTAACCGAGTTGGAGAATCAGCAATTCAACCTTTTTACAAAACGAGTAAAATCCTTATGTGAAGAGTCTGTTAAATACAACACCCCAATTCTTATAGATGCTGAGCATACTTGGTATCAGAAGGCCATTGACGATGTTGTTCAGCAAATGATGGAGGAGTTCAACAAAAAAGAGGCTCTGGTTTTTAACACCCTACAAATGTATCGTTCCGATAGGCTCGGTTTTTTAAAAACAACACAAGCAGAGGCCAAAAAGAATGGTTACAAGCTTGGAGTTAAATTTGTACGCGGAGCCTATATGGAGAAGGAGAGGGAGCGGGCACAACGATTGGGCTACCCATCACCAATTCATCTCAACAAGGAGGCAACCGACAAGGCTTTTGATGATGCACAAGAGTTTGCTTTTATGAACTTGGAAACAGTCTCAATTTTTTGTGGAACACACAACGAGGAGAGTATTCAAAAACTTTGTGGGCTAATGCAAAATAGTGGAATAGCCAAAAGCGATAGCAGAATTACCTTTTCACAATTATTAGGTATGAGCGATAACATATCGTTTATGCTAGGTCACATGGGCTATAATGTGGTCAAGTATGTGCCCTATGGTCCTGTTCGGAAGGTTATGCCATATCTCATTCGTAGAGCAGAAGAGAACACTTCGGTAAAAGGGCAAACTGGGCGCGAGCTATCCTTAATCAAATCAGAGTTAAAAAGACGCAAAAAATAGAATAAGTTTAAATCTTAAAGCCATGAAATTTGACAACGACTATGCAGTTGTAAGGGCACAAATGCAGAAACGATTACTAGCTGTTGTTATGGTCGTTTTTATTGCCCTTTTATATACTACTACCCTTTGGCGCTATGTTGAGAATTGGATAGGTATTCCCAAGACGGCAGCTACAGTATTTTTTGCATCCGTTTTTCTTGTCTACTACATCTATCATCTAGTTGCAGCCTCATCCTTCATTCTTTATAATGATGAAGAAGGGAAGATAATACTCCGTTCATATCAGCTGAACATGTTCAATACCTCCAAAAACTCCTACGAAATACCCAAGTCTGAGTTTAAGGGGTACTCAATTAGTTCAAGGTTTATGGGTATCCGAAAGGATCTTACTCTTTTTCGCAAGCATCAGGGGAAAACTGTAAAGTACCCGCCGGTTAGTATTTCCTTGTTATCACCGATAGAACTGAACAAGTTGAAAAATGGGCTTGGAGCACATGGTCCCTTCCTTAAGTAGAATCAACTTCTTAACATTAGCTGTTAATGGATTTAAACCTATTACACTATCAAATTGGCATTGACATGATTCCTAAAATTGGGAGTATCAATGCAAAAAAACTTATTGCATACTGCGGTGGGGTTGAATCTGTTTTTAAGCAATCAAAAAATGCGCTAATCAAAGTGCCTGGCATTGGGCCGATAATTGCCAATGAGATTGTTAATCAAAAAGTGCTCGATAACGCTAAAAGGGAGGTCGATTTTATAGTAAAACATAACATAAAGGCATGTTTTTATCTAGATAACGATTACCCCAAAAGGCTGAAGCAGTGTGAGGATGGGCCTATTGTATTGTTCGTGAAAGCAAAGGGAAGTATCGATTTTAATCAGCAAAAGGTGATAAGTATTGTGGGTACCCGAAGTGTAACCGATTATGGTAAAGCCGTTTGTGAGGATATTATTGGTAACTTGGCTAAGCGAGGGCATAACCCTATAATTGTGAGTGGTTTGGCCTATGGTATTGATATTTGTGCTCATAGAGCTGCGTTAAAGAATGGTTTACCCACGGTCGCTGTACTTGGGCATGGACTGGATATAATATATCCATCAATCCATCGGAACACGGCCAAAGAGATGTACGAAA
>CALGIR010000351.1 GCA_937915475.1 uncultured Bacteroidales bacterium | reverse complement strand
GTCTGAAAAGGTCGCTTTTTTGATATTCAAAAACACTAATGCATTGGTTGGGGTCGTATTCCCAGCTAGCATCAATTGCGTTAACAATACCACGAACTACTTCATTTTTAAATCGATCTCGGTATATTTTTTTCTTTTTATGGGTACGAACAAGTATAACGATACCGAGTATAACTAAAGGTACTAAAACCAGAAATGGAAGCGCATCATTACCACTCTTCTCAAATGCAATACTTAGGGGGATGAATAGTAATAACGAAAACACAAACAGGAGTATCCCAAATACTTGTCCTCTTTTTACGGCTTTACGGATTCCTTCTAAATCAGAGAGTATATCTTTCAGTTCGTTGTTATAGAGAGATTTTAGGTCGTCCTTTCCTATCATAACTATTTATTTATTGAGTTTTACCAGTTTAAAACAGAAAACCATTGCTACAGGTGTTGCAGCAATAGTTTTCTAGGGTTAAATTGTCTGCTAGTTAAAGAGATTTTTTACGTTTACGTTTTGCCTTTCGGTTTCAGGGATAACAAATACTTCTTTCCGCTTAAACCCCATCATACCCGCAATAATGCTCGTAGGAAAAACCTGCGTAGCGTTATTGTAATCGGTAACAACAGCGTTGTAGGTTCTACGTGAGGCGGAAATTTGAGACTCAACCTCATTTAAGGTACGCTGTAAATTCAAAAAGTTTTCGTTTGCCTTTAAATCAGGGTAGTTCTCAACCGACACCATTATGCTTCTCATTCCCGCTGAAATTTGGTTGTCTAAAGCAACCTTTTCATCAGAACTTAAGTTTCCGCTGGTAGCCTTGGCACGCATCTCTGTAACTTTGGTAAGCAACTCTTTTTCGTGGCTAGCATACTGCTGCACGGTTGCTACAAGGTTTGGAATAAGATCGTATCGTTTTTTTAGCTGAACGTCCATACCTCCAAAAGCATTATCAACCTCGTTGCGCTTGCGAATAAGGCTGTTGTATATGCCAATAACGAGCAGACCCAAAAGAACTGCTACGCCAATAAAAATAGTTGTTGTACCCATTTGATTTTTGTTTTAATTTTTAAAACCCAATTTATTAATACATTACGCCTAATTTTAGGTTGCCTTTTCTTAGAACAACCTGCAATATTTTCACACTAAAGTACGAATTGATTTTTAAAAATACTATACCAATGACGTTTAGGTAATGGTGTTTCACATTATAAGGAACCTACAGTTTTTTGAAGACCTATAAGATGCAAGTAAATTTCATTGAATTGATTGAGTAATAATTGTTATAATTGCTAGCGCAAGTAAAAATAAAATACAACCGAAAATGAAGATTAAAACCCTCACAACTGCAGATAAAGTACCCTTTAACCTCGACGGAAGAAAGATGTACGTTGGTCCTAACGCAGAACTGATTCACCTTAGCCTCAAACCAGGAGAAGTTTTAGAGAAACACAGCAATCCCTTTGATGTGGTTTTCTATATACTCGAAGGCAGCGGTATTGTTGAAACCGATGACCAATCGGTTAGTGTTGAGCCCGATATGTGCATAGAGATAGAAATGGGCATTAACCGAGGCATTACCAACACAGGTGATAAGTCACTGAGGGTACTGGTTGTTAAAATTCTTTAATGGGGCTTATATTGGTATTGCAAAAACAAGAGGCTGCTCTTAAAGTAAAAGAACAGCCTCTCAGTAAACCACTAAAATCAAACTTATACCCTAGTGAAATTTAAACATAAAGTTCGAATTCATTTAAAGAAAAAATAAATCGCTCCATTGCGTTGCTAGACGCTGCCGTTGCCTTTACCTTCTTCAACTTTCCAAAAACCTAACAGGTTAGTATTTAAGCGACACTTCGAAAAACTCAGTACATTGCTCAAACACCAAACCTGTTAGGTCAATTCACCTGCTCTCTATTTCTTATGAGCTCTATTATTTCTCCCTAATCATTTTCCTTGTCACTTTGCTGCCATCATTGGCAATTATGGTTACTAAGTAAATGCCCGAGGGCAGGTTAGTTTCTATTACTGGTTCCGATGCCTGACTCAGGTTAACAGTCATAACAACCTTGCCAACAATGCTTGTAATAACAATACGACTTACATCGCTGGTATTAGATATGTTAATGGTGTTTTGGAACGGGTTTGGATAAACCTTGATGTTTGAGAGTAAATTTGTATTAACTCCCACATGAACAAGGGAAACTCCCTCATCTACAGCTGCTCCATCCACAGTAATTGAACCTTCATGTGTTACGTAATCCGATGCGGAAACCGAGTAAGGATAAACCCCATTTTCCAATTCAATGGTAGCAATTCCATCAATATCGGTTGTTAGCGTTTGCTCATTTATACTGATGGTTGCACCCTCCAATGGCTCCGAATCACTTGTTACAGTGAAAGTAACAGTAAAAGTAGAAGTACCGCCAGTTATCGTCGCTGTTGTTGTTGGCGCACCAGCAAGCGAAAGCGAGTAGTTCCCTTTATCAACGCCATCGAGTTCGGCAGCGGTAATGCTTACTGTAATATCCTCACCTGCATCAGCACTTTCGAATTCAGCCACAACGCTTGTGAGAGAAACATCTTCTCCTACAACAGGGGTTATAAGCGTAAGGTTGCTCTCCAAAATAATCGCAGCAACTGTTCCATCGTACTCCTTATGGGCCACGGTGAAATCGCCGCCTATGGTTAGCTCCTTAGCGGTAATGTTACCAAGCGAAGCAGGAACGCCAGCAAGCGAAAGCGAGTAGTTCTCCTTATCAACACCATCGAGCTCGGCAGCAGTGATGCTTACGGTGATACCCTCACCAACACCTGCACTTTCGTATTCAGCCACAACGTTTGTGAGAGAAACATCATCGCCTGCAAAAGCAATAACAAGCGTAAGGTTATTCTCCGCAATTGTTGTGGTAGTTGTGCCATCGTACTCCTTATCGGCCACGGTAAAATCGCCTCCTATGGTTAACTGCTTAGTTGTGATGTTTGCAGACGAAGTAAGCGAACCAACAAGCGAAAGCGTGTAGTTCTCTTTATCAACGCCATCGAGTTCGGCAGCGGTGATATTTACGGTAACATCCACACCTGCATCAGCACTTTCGAATTCAGCCACAACGCTTGTGAGAGAAACATCTTCTCCTACAACAGGGGTTATAAGCGTAAGGTTGCTCTCCAAAATAATCGCAGCAACTGTTCCATCGTACTCCTTATGGGCCACGGTGAAATCGCCGCCTATGGTTAGCTCCTTAGCGGTAATGTTACCAAGCGAAGCAGGAACGCCAGCAAGCGAAAGCGAGTAGTTCTCCTTATCAACACCATCGAGCTCGGCAGCAGTGATGCTTACGGTGATACCCTCACCAACACCTGCACTTTCGTATTCAGCCACAACGTTTGTGAGAGAAACATCATCGCCTGCAAAAGCAATAACAAGCGTAAGGTTATTCTCCGCAATTGTTGTGGTAGTTGTGCCATCGTACTCCTTAGCAGCCACGGTAAAATCGCCACCTATGGTTAGCTCCTTAGCGGTGATATTTCCAAGCGAAGTAGAAGCACCAACAAGCGAAAGCGAGTAGTTCCCTGTATCAGCCCCATCGAGTTCGGCTGCGGTGATGCTTACGGTGATACCCACGCCAGCATCTTTACC
>CALGIR010000350.1 GCA_937915475.1 uncultured Bacteroidales bacterium | reverse complement strand
TGACTCGTCCCCAGGGTCTGTGTCGCAGGTACGCGAGTGTGCTGTAGCCCTGTTACGGTATGCAAAAACTACGGGTGTGCCCATTGTTATGATTGGGCACATTACCAAGGATGGAGGCATTGCTGGGCCTAAGGTGCTTGAGCATATTGTGGATGTAGTGCTTCAGTTTGAGGGCGATAGCAACTACCTGTACCGTATTTTAAGATCCATAAAGAATAGGTTTGGCTCCACCTCGGAGTTGGGAATATTTGAGATGCAGGCGAAGGGACTGATTGAGGTTTCCAATCCTTCGGAGATATTACTTTCGCATCGGGAAGAGGAGCTGAGCGGAGTTGCCATATCTGCATCGATGGACGGTAATCGTTCTTTCCTTATCGAAACGCAAGCACTTGTTAGCACGGCAGCATACGGCACTCCGCAGCGATCATCAACGGGATATGACACTCGTCGCCTCAACATGTTACTTGCGGTTATGGAGAAAAGGGCAGGATTTAGGTTAGCAACCAAGGATGTTTTTCTAAATCTTGCGGGAGGATTAAGGGTAACCGACCCTGCAATGGATTTGGCCGTTGTGGCAGCCGTTTTATCGTCCAATTTCGATTTAACCATTCCGAGCCTCTACTGCTTTGCTGCAGAGGTTGGTCTATCGGGTGAGATAAGACAGGTTAGTAGGGTTGACCAGCGAAAAGCCGAAGCTGCAAAATTAGGTTTTAAGAAGATTTTTATCTCGAAATACAGCCTAAAGGATCAACAAAAATTATTTAAAGATATTGAGTTGGTTAGCGTTTCGAAGATTGAGGAGTTGGTGAAGAAACTGTTTGGGAAAGGGTAGGGTATCAAAAATCTTCTACTAAAAAACTAAGTCCATTAATCTTTTAACTCTAAAAATATTGTAACTTTAGGAATGACTGTAAGTTGAGAATGCAGTAGAGGTTTATTTCTTATTTATTTTACCACAGAATATTTTAACAAAGGGTACAACGATTAGGGTTAAATCACCTATCATCAAAGAGAAAAGTAATAATAGTTAGCTGTTTATCAAAGCGACTTTTTTTTAAAACGTTGTATTAAACTTTTAATAAATAGCACACATGAAAAAGATACTTAGCATCGTTTTTATGACTCTTATGGGCACAACTCTTTTTGCTCAGGATGCCAATAAAATTGTGGGCGTTTGGATAACTCAGGATAACGACGGTAAGGTTGCCATAGCCCAAGATTCAGAAGGAAAGTATAATGGCACTGTTGTTTGGATGAAAGACTCTTTAGATGTTCATGGTAAACCTGTTCTTGATAGTAAAAACTCTGATAAAAAGCTACGGAACCGTCCTGTTGTGGGGATTAATTTGCTTGAAGGGTTTAAGTATGACGAGTCTTGTAGCAAATGGGTTGATGGGAGAATTTACGACCCTAAATCGGGTAAAACTTATAAGAGCCTAGTGCGGCTTGATGAAGATTCCGATAAACTCCTAGTTAAGGGTTTTGTTGGACTCTCAATTATTGGTCGTGAAGTGGTTTGGATACGCAGTAAATAATGGTTTTAGCAAAATCAATTCTCTCAGGGTTTGCCCATATATTCTATCCAAGGGTTTGCGGTGTTTGTAATACCGATCTTATTCATGCCGAGAAGGTAATATGCCTCTCATGTCTTTATAAAATGCCCCTAACCCGGTTTTGGGACGATGCTGATAATCCCATAGCCCAAACCTTTTGGGGAAGAGTTGAGATTGAGAATGCTTGTGCGTACTTTTTCTTCGCAAAAGGCAGCAAATACAGGCCCTTACTTCATCAGCTAAAATACAGAGGAAAGTACGAGATAGGAGTAGAGTTAGGCTTGGTTTTTGGGCAAACCCTTGCAAAATCTCACCTATACAAAGAGATTAATTATACCATACCTGTACCACTCCACCCCAAAAAACTTAGAATAAGGGGATACAATCAGGCCGAGGCTATTGCCGAAGGAATTGCCAAAGGATTAGGTATTGGTATGGATACCAGCCATCTTGTTCGTAAGGAGTTTACCGAAACACAAACGCGTAAATCGCGTACCGAAAGGGTTAAGAATGTTGCTGATGCCTTTGAACTTAAGAATGGTAGTGAACTAAAAGGCAAGCACCTATTATTGGTAGATGATGTTATTACTACAGGGGCAACGATTGAAGCGTGCGCTGCTAAGCTGCTAACCGTAGATGGCTGTAAGGTGAGCGTGGGTGCGCTTGCCTACGCAAATACTTAAGATTATCTAGAATCTTCGCCCCACCTAAAGCCTGTGTTTGCAAAGCCAAGCAAATCCAAAATCCTGTCTGTAACAGTATCAATTAATGCGTTAATATCTTTAGGTTTGCTATAGAATGAAGGACTGGCCGGGAAGATAATGCCACCAGCAAGGGTTACCTTCTGCATATTTTCGATGTGGATAAGGTTGTAGGGCGATTCGCGAAGGGTTAGAATTAACGTTTTTCGTTCTTTAAGCATAACATCGGCACTGCGGGAAATAAGTTCGTTGCTGGTGCCATTGGCAATTCGACCAAGCGTACCAGCGGTGCACGGAATTATTACCATTGCATCGTAACCCGCGCTACCTGATGCTGTAGGCGCAAAATAGGTGAGATTATTGTATCGTTTTATTAGTTCCGATTCAGGAAAGTCCTCTTCCATTTCGTAATGCCATACCTGCTCCCCCGTTTCAGAAACAATTAGCGCTATCTCCTCAATATCATCCTTTAGGAGAATGAGTTTTTTGAGAATATTGTGAGCATATATCGAACCACTGGCGCCCGTAATGGCAACAATTATGCGTTTTTTGTTTTTCATTATACCTTGTGTTGTCTGAACAAATGTAAACTATTAACGGTAAAAAGGGAAGTTTGTACAATTCGTAAATATATTATTCATTTTCAAGTGATTTGTTGGAGGTCGATTTTATCCATCTGAAAACAGTTGCTTGGCAATAAATTTTACTACATCAACATTTACCGAGTTGCCAAATTGCTTGTAGGCTTGCTGTGGGTTTGGATTAATTTTAAAATCTTCAGGAAACCGTTGAAGGTTAGCTGCCTCTCGTGGCGTAATTCGGCGCTTTTGCCAGCCAATAATGGGTATATGAACCATGGCCACCAACGCAGGAAACTCTGTAGGCCGTTTAACCCTTATGCCCGATGGGCGAAATTGTATAATACCATCCCATACACTGTTTATGGAAGTTCCTGCTTGCCACTCAAATTTGGTATGGGTTCTAACAAAATCCTTTAGGCAATTATGCTTCTTAAGCCAGGTATCAATGTGCTTTTGATTATCCTTATATAGCTTACGGTTTTTTAGTATAATCTCTTGTTTCCACTTTGGAAGATCGAGAATATTATCGTTTGTTTTAAATTCATTAGCCCAAACCGGGAAGCCAATTATTTTGTTATTAAGCCCTTGCAGAAATTCATCCCACGCACCCAGAATGTACTCCTCATAATTGGAGATGGAAAATTCGCCATTCGATGAATCGTTTAGCGCACTATGTGCCTGGGTAATATTTCGCTTTGATTCGGGGACGGCAATTTTCAACTCCTTATGCTTTGCAAACTCTTTAAGTATGCCTGGGATAAATACTCTATCGCGTAGCTGGGGAACACCAATTTGATGTGGACTGATAATTATGGGTTTGTGAGGGATTAGGTAACCCAGCTCGACCAAGTTTTTGTGTATCACTTTCCACGTTAATCCTTTATCGTGTGACACTAGGTTCCTCACATTCTCTAGAATTATATATTTGGGTTTGTGATATTTCAGAATTCGCAGGATATCAAAGAATAGCGTACCCCTAGTATCCTCAAACCCGTTTTGCTTTCCTGCCTTTGAGAATGCTTGGCACGGGAAACCAGCACAAAGCACATCGTGCTTGGGTATTGCTTGCTCTGGTACCTTAGTAATATCGTTTGAGGAGTTAATGCCAAAGTTATCATAGTAGGTTTCAATGGCGTATTTGTTTATTTCTGATGCAAATACGCATTCACCACCCAAATCTTCCATTGCAATATGGAAACCGCCAATTCCGGCAAAAAGGTCGATAAACTTAAATTTCGCCATTTTATTTTTGTGTTGCCCAAAAATAGGCATTGTAAATAAATATACTTTTACTTATTGAAAGAGAATTCTTAATTGATATGAATAAACAAGTGCAAATTTATACTACGGCCTAATTGTAATAATGTGAAACGTTTTTCAATCTACTTCTTTTAGTATCTTGGTTTATTGTCTGATTAAAGAAAAAGACTTACGCAATTGATTTGCCGACTTTTTTAAAAGTACCAATGAAAATCAATTGACGATATTATCTCTCAATATATGAACAAACCCTTTTTTTTATATTGCTCATTGTTTGTCAAGTATCTTCGGCAGCATTATCCCAATTGCATAAGTAAACCAATTGGGCGATTTGGTTTTGAGGTAAAGGTTCTAGTAATCCGAATATCAACAAGAGCACTGTTTCATGCATGCATATTTGCCGAGGCAAAGTATAGCTACACCTTAAGGCACAATTTCTCGTACCTACTTCCTTGAGCTGGTTTACGGTTTCATTTTCTTTAACGGTTAGCTAGGAACCAATTAGGGTTTTGGTTTGTAAATAATCGATATTTACCCAATTTACACTCGCCTTTTTACTATATTTATGCTGAATTTATTTAAACTATTGCACAATGAGAACATCATGGTTTATTGGCACTTTGACACTTTTGCTTTGCGTAAGCGTATCGGTAGCACAAACATCTAAGCCATCAATTAGCGAGATGCGGTGGGGACGTGATTTTAAGCTCCACGTTAAACTTTCGAACGACACAAACTATGTGATGGACGTTAGAGCTCTGCACCATGCAGAGGAGTTTAACGCAGAGGATGCCAAAGAGGCAACAACATACTATCCCGTAAATCTTGATGAGGAGTTTATCGAGTATATCAAAACGCGTAAACTGGAAATCGAAAAGAAAGCTAAAGCCGATACAGTGCCCAAGGGAAGTTCCAAAACACTTTGGTCGGCTTTGCACCATACCCTAGGTGGAGGTTATGTTCACTTTGTCAATAGCCTTATCTACTCACTTGAATCGCAGCGGCTAAACCTGTACGACCCAATTATGAAACGACCTGTTACCAGCTGGAAACCTAAGCCAAAAACCAAAACATGGAAACGTACGCGGAAGTGGGGGCACTACATCCCATCCGACCAAAAGTTGGCTCAGAATGAGTATAAATTAAGGAAAAAGGAGAATGATTTACAAGATTTACAGGGCGTTCCAACGCAGTTTATTGAAGATTTCATTGCTACTTCGCAAAAGGATTACGACGAGATGCTGGCACAAGGACAGAGAATGCAATTATCGAAGATTGATTTAGTAAGGCTTTTGCTTGGTGCAAAGTACTTGGGCGAGCACCAAATCGAGTTTATTCAGAGTAGGGTTTCATCCTCAGTGCTAAGATACAACATAAGCAACCTGCCATCGGTAATTATTTTCGACGATTACAATGCAGCGGTGGCTATGACGCTTGATAATATGGGTTATAAAATTGATTATGTAGTTTTTAGTGATCAGGAATTTATCTCGTCCGAAGAGCAAAGCCATAGGATTGAAAAAATAGAAGCACTTATAGTGGCCATCAACGAGGCTAACGATAGGGTATTTCAGAAGAGGTTATCAACCTATTACGGCTCCTGATGTCATAAAACAGGTGATCATAGCAAAAATCGTACCTTATTGTGCATTTATTCCTTTCGGCTATCCTCCATTTTCTCTAAAAATAGTTACTTTTGTGAATTACATTAGGCTTAGTTGTCCTTGCAGTAGTATAATTATTAAATCGTTATAGAATGACACTTAAATTGCGAACAAAAATTGTAGATCTTTTAAAAAAAGGAGAAGTTGGCACCGAGGTGGTTGCCAAAGGTTGGGTAAGAACCCGAAGAGGAAATAAGAATGTTGCTTTTATTGCACTTAATGATGGTTCTACCATACATAATATACAAATTGTTGCCGATGTAGCTGTTTTTGGTGATGATTTCCTTAAGGAGGTTGGAACAGGTGCGTGCATAAAGGTAGTAGGTACACTTGTTGAATCACCAGGTGCCCAGCAGCCAGTAGAGGTTCAAGCAAAATCTATTGAGCTTTACGGAAAGGCTGATCCAGCATCGTATCCATTGCAGAAAAAAGGGCATAGCCTTGAGTTTCTAAGGGAGATAGCACACTTAAGACCTCGCACAAACACGTTTAGCGCAGTACTTCGCATTAGGCATGCAATGGCTTTTGCCATACACAAGTACTTTAACGACAAGGGTTTTGTCTATATCCATACACCCATAATTACAGGTTCTGATGCCGAGGGCGCAGGGCAGTTATTTAAGGTTACTACACTCGATATAAACAATCCGCCTCGCAAGGAAAATGGAAAAGTTGATTTTAGCGAAGACTTTTTTGGCAAGGAGGCTAAACTTACCGTATCGGGGCAGCTGGAGGGCGAACTTGCAGCCCTTGCACTATCGGAGGTATACACCTTTGGCCCAACATTTAGGGCAGAGAATTCAAATACGCCAAGGCACCTAGCCGAATTCTGGATGATTGAACCCGAGGTTGCATTTTACGATATTGAGGATAACATGGATTTAGCCGAAGATTTCCTCAAGTATCTTATTCGCTATGCCCTTGAGCACTGTAAGGATGACCTTGAGTTCCTGAATAAGATGTGGGACAAGGAGTTGTTGGAAAGGTTAAACTCTGTGGCCAGTACTAGTTTTGAACGCCTAACCTACACAAAGGCCGTTGAGATACTTGAAAAGGCCGATATTAAATGGGAGTTCCCAGTTTTTTGGGGTGCCGATTTGCATAGCGAGCATGAGAGGTATTTGGTTGAGAAGCACTTTAAAAAGCCCGTAATTCTAACTGATTATCCAAAGGAGATAAAGGCGTTTTACATGAAGTTGAACGATGATGCAAAAACGGTTAAGGCCATGGATGTGCTTTTTCCAAAAATTGGAGAAATTATTGGTGGCTCACAACGCGAGGAGAACCATGAAGCGATTACAAAGCGCATTAATGAGCTAGAAATTCCAATGGAGGAACTTTGGTGGTATATCGAAACCCGTAAATTTGGAACAGCACCACATAGCGGGTTTGGACTAGGGTTTGAGAGGTTGCTCTTGTTTGTTACAGGTATGGGGAATATTCGTGACGTTATTCCATTTCCTCGTACACCCAATAGCTGCGAATTTTAGAAAGTAAATAGTTTTAAGCATGCTTAAGCAGAGGTTACAACAGAAACTACTTCAGAGACTTTCGCCCCAGCAGATTCAGGTAATTAAACTGCTGGAGATACCTACTATGCAGCTTGATCAGCGCATTAAAAAGGAGTTGGAGGATAATCCAACACTTGAAGAGGGGATTGACTACGAAGATGATGAACAGGAAAGGGAAGAGCCTATACAGGAGGAAAGCGAAACCCAAGATGATGAGGAGTTTACCCTGGAAGACTACTTGGAGGATGAGGATACACCCTCATATCGCCTTGCGGCCAATAACTACTCAAAGGACGATAAGCGGGAAGAGATTCCTTTCTCAACAGGCATTTCGTTTCATGAGAACCTTGCAAATCAGCTTGGGCTTCGGGTACTTAGCGAAAAGCAGAAAAACCTTGGACTTTACCTAATTGGCAATATTGACGATGATGGATACCTGCGCAGAAAGCTATCGGCCATTGCCGACGATTTGGCTTTTAGCGCTGGGGTTGAAACCGATGAGGATGAATTGGAGCAGATTTTACGCATAATTCACGATTTTGAACCAGTGGGGATTGGTGCGCGCGATTTACAAGAGTGTTTGCTTTTACAGATAGAAAGTAAGGATCAGAACCTACTCGAAATAGGCTTAGCCCGAAAGATTCTGAAGTATAATTTTGATGAGTTTACCCGGAAGCATTACGATAAAATACAGTCGAGGCTTAATCTATTTCGAGTAGGTTCTGATCCTT
>CALGIR010000349.1 GCA_937915475.1 uncultured Bacteroidales bacterium | reverse complement strand
CGCCCATGGGCGGAAGATTGCTTAAAAAGTGGGTTTATCTGCCTTTAAAAGATTCTAAGCCCATTGGAGAGCGGTTAAATGTTGTAGATTGGTTCCTTTCTAATGATGAGATAGCCAACGTCCTGAATGACGAGATTAAAGGGATAGGCGATATTGAGCGTGTTATTTCAAAAGCTGCTGTTGGCAGGGTTTCACCCCGCGAGCTAGTTAACCTGAAAAATGCTTTATATGCACTAGAGAAAGTTAAGGGTGTTTGCGATAAATCCGAAGAGTCATCTCTACAGCGGATTGGCGATCAGATAACCCTATGTACACTAATTCGCGATAGGATAGAGAAGGAACTAAATCCTGATCCTCCCGCACAAATTGGTAAAGGTGCTGTTATAGCAGCAGGTGTAAATGCCGAACTCGATGAGCTAAGACAGATTCTTTACTCTGGTAAGGAGTATCTGCTCAATCTTCAGCAAAGAGAGTCGGAAAGGACAGGAATTACCTCGCTAAAGATTAGCTTTAATAACGTTTTTGGGTACTATATCGAGGTGCGTAATACTCATAAAGATAAAGTACCACCAGAGTGGATTCGAAAGCAAACTCTGGTAGCGGCCGAGCGCTATATTACCGAAGAACTAAAGGAGTATGAAACCAAGATATTAGGTGCAGAAGAGAAAATACTAGTGCTAGAACAACAGCTGTTCGATCAGTTGGTTTTTAGCCTTTCGGAGTACATAGCATCAATTCAGCTTAATGCCAGCCTAGTTGCAAAGCTCGATTGCCTTCTTTCGTTTGCTAAAAGTGCCAACGAAAATAGTTACTGTAAACCAATAGTAAACGATACTGATACCATAAGCATTAAAGCCGGAAGGCATCCTGTTATAGAGAAAATGCTCCCTGCGGGGGAAGAGTATATTGCAAACGACGTGGAGTTGGATAAGGAAAACCAGCAGATTATTATTATTACAGGACCCAATATGTCGGGTAAATCGGCTCTGCTTCGCCAAACTGCCCTAATTGTGCTTATGGCTCAAATGGGATCCTATGTGCCTGCTAAAAGTGCAAACATCGGTTTGGTTGATAAGATTTTCACTAGGGTAGGGGCATCCGACAATATTTCGCTTGGCGAGTCAACTTTTATGGTTGAGATGCACGAGGCGGCTAGCATCCTTAATAATATATCCGACAGAAGTTTGGTGCTTCTTGACGAGATTGGGAGAGGAACCTCAACCTACGATGGCATTTCCATTGCATGGGCAATGACTGAGTACCTTCACGAAAATCCAAATGGTAAAGCCAAAACGCTGTTTGCAACGCATTATCATGAGCTAAATGATATGGAGGGTCACTTTCCGAGGATTAAGAACTACAATGTTTCAATAAAAGAACTTGATAATAAGGTAATCTTTTTGCGTAAGCTGGTACCAGGGGGAAGTGCTCATAGCTTTGGAATTCATGTTGCACGCATGGCAGGCATGCCCCCTAGTGTTGTAAAAAGGGCAAACGATATTTTAAAAGAGTTGGAGAGTAATCCACAAGGGCAACAGCATATTGCAGCACGACCAGGGGGTGATTTGGCCAAAAACAGGGAAGGGTATCAGCTAAGTTTCTTCCAGCTTGATGACCCTGTGCTTAAGCAAATTCGCGATCAGCTGATAGCGCTAGATATTGATAATCTTACGCCCGTTCAGGCTTTAAATAAGCTTAATGATATTAAGCGATTAGCTGGAGTAAAGGATAAGAAATAATGATTTATTACTTTTTGGGTATGTAGATGGTTGCACTGGTTCCCTTATTTTTCTCGCTGGAAATAAAAAAGCGGCCTCCAATTTTATCAATTAGGGATTTGCATATATTTAGTCCTAGTCCTGTTCCCTTTTCTTCCTGAGTTCCTAAGGTGCTTATGTTTAAGTTAGATGCCAATATTTCCTTAACTCTATCGTTATCCATTCCAATTCCACTATCGGAAATTTCTATGATTACACTAGTATCTTTCGCAAAGTAATCTATTGTTATACTTTTTCCTTTGTGTGAGTATTTTATGGAATTTGATATAAGGTTTCGAATGATAATTCCGAGGATTTCTGGGTCGGTATTGAAGTTAATTTCCTCTTTTGATAAAATTTTTACTTCAACCTCTTTGCTCTGTGCTAAATCTTTAAGGATGTTAATCTGTTTATTTACTATGGTCTCAAGGTTTATTGTCTTTTTTTCTACTACTATCTCTTCAGTTTGGGTCCAGGCCCAATTCAGCAAGGTGTCGGCAACGTTAAATAAATTTGTTGCTCTTTCGTTGATCAACTCAATCTGTTTGCGGAAGTATTCGGGTTCTTTTATATTTTCATTAAAATTGAGTAGCATAATATCTGTTAGCCCCATAAATGCATTAAATGGACTGCGCAAGTCATGTGAGATTATTGAAAAAAGTTCAGTTTTAGTCCTATTCAACTTGTGGAGTTCAATATTCTGTTTCTCAATTTCTTTAGTTCTCTCCCTTACTTTTTCCTCTAGTTCCTTATTTTTTACTTTCAAAAGTTTATACGGAACGCTTTCACCCACTTCTTGCCCTTCTGCTGGTTGCGACCAATGTCCGTGAAGTAGTTTCCATTCCCCCTCCTCATAAGCCATAATTGCAGTTGTCCTGTTGTTTGGGCATTCCCTAAGCTCATTGTCAGGCATTGAAATTTTCATATCCATCAAAATCATGAGATAAGCTAAGTCTTCGTTGATTTTGAATACTTTTAATTCTTTAATTTCAAATTGGATAGGGGTTGGCGACTGTTCAAATTCTCGAGTAAAAAGTTGTAGGGTTTCTTCTTTCGAAAGGCCTATTTCATCTATTCCTGTACCAAACATGGTGAAGTCTTTGGCAATTCTGCCAACCATGGCCTGCCAATTCCTATTTGTATATGAGTAGAAATACTCAAAGTAGGCACTTATTATTTCCTGATATTTGATTGTACTAAACCTATTCTCAGCCATACCCGTTTTGTAGTTGTAATAATGCAAATATACCAATCCTAAAGGACGTTGGCAATAGTAGTGTTTTTAGGATTCAATGATATTGAACTAATTTTAAGCTTAGAAACGGAGTCAACTCGAAAAGTAGAGGAATAATTAACTGACTGAGCAAAAATATGGTTTAATCGCACAAGTAAATATGCGAAAGCAGGTTTATCCGACAATCTGATTAGCTCTATAAAACAGTAATGGGAATCATTCTGTGCGAACAATTCCCATTCACTAGCCGAAACCGAAGTTCCCTTTAGTGCCAGACTACGGTTATTCTGACCGGAGTACAGTGCAAGTCGTATGAGTTGCTTACTGCATCCCTTGGCTTACAACCCGCACTATTTAAGGTGCAGGTATTTTAGCTGTCCCTTCGCATTACCCCTAGGTATACTTTGTGGACTAAGTGTCGTTTTATGAAACCAATTCTGGTTTTACCCTAAACTTTAAACTCTTCTGGTGCTTTTCCCTTTCAGGAAAGCTTACTTTCAGTGTTTGGTGGATTTGAGTTTTCACCTTAATTAGTAAACCACGAATAAGCCTATGAGTTATTTTATGTGGTTTCAGCATTTGCTATCAGAACCGAAATTCATTTGCGCTTGCTGTTCTCGACTCAATCTTTTGTAAGAACGCTAGGCGATCTTGGCTTGATTGACCCTCTCCTTGGAGCGAACCCTTTTGGATTAGGACTTTGGCTCTTGGGTAAGCAAATCTTTCGATTTGTACGGGATGGATAAGTTACAGTTAAGCAATCGTTAAGCCATCCCCTTACCGTTTGAGCAGCCTTTTATCTCTCGTCTGGTACAACAAATATATAGCGAGAATATGGCCTAATGCAAATTTTTCATCTCGTTTTAACCAACAATGTGTCAACATGTTATATTAACAATTGTTAATATCCAGCGTATGATTGATTTCATTGGATTGTGGACGTAAATGAGTTGCTTTAGTTGAGGTTATTAACAGTTCTCTAAATACTCGAAATGTGTGTGTGGTTTGTTAATTAACCTTCGCTAGAGCAAGCATAATAGTTAGCGTTTATTTTAAAGTACCCTAAACTTTATTGCCTTTATCCTATTATAGCTTTCAGACAAAATTTAACTATGTATGAAAACAAAAACGCTAAAACTGGTCCGGGCAGTTTTTCTTTTCCCCATTCAACTTTGCACTTTCACCTGTTCCATATGCAGGGAAACCTTTACGTAGTGCGAAAATAACAGATAACCAAACGAGTATTGTTATGAGTAATCTTGCCCCCGCAGTCTATTTTGTAAGAGTAAGCCAAGTCAATAAAGAAGTAAAAATATTTAAGGTAGTTAAAGGTTTATAAAGTTGAAAGTGTGTGTGCTGGTATGGGTAATGGGGTGTTTTTGTGGTGCCTTCGAGGGCCACTTCGAGTACCTCAGTGTAACGCTCAGGCACCGGCTCAGATATCGGTTCAGGCACTGGCAGGGTACCGCTCACACATCGCTCAGTTGCCTCGGTGCCTGAGGCTCTCGAAGGCACAGATTATGGTTTTACAACCCAAAGGGCACCAGTTTAGAAATTTAAATCAGATTTGCTTCTGCCAATAAAGGTTTCATTTGCTTTTGGAGCTGCATTGCTTTGGCTCGTGCCGCATCGGCAAAGCGCATGCTATTGTCTGCGTATAAAATCCCTCTCGATGAGTTAACTAGCAGTCCGCATTGTTTATTCATGCCGTATTTTGCTACGTCGGCTAGGCTACCACCTTGCTCGCCAACACCTGGCACAAGCAGAAAATGGTCGGGGATTATTTTCCGTACATCTTCTAGCATTTTGGCTCGGGTTGCTCCAACCACGTACATCATGTTGTTTTCGGTTCCCCAATGCATTGATTTTTCAATTACCGTTTCGTACAGCGACCTTTTGGTCTCACTGTTGGTTTCCATTTGAAAATCGTCGAAGCTGGTGTTTGATGTGAGAGCCAGTAGGATTACCCATTTCTTGTCAAACGTTAGAAAAGGGTCAACAGTATCCTGTCCCATGTATGGCGAAAGGGTGATGGCATGGAAATCAAGATGCTGGTAAAAAGCGCGGGCGTACATGCGCGATGTGTTGGCAATATCGCCCCGTTTGGCATCGGCAATTGTGAATATCTTAGGATGATTTGTTCGGATGTACTTAATGGTTTTTTGTAAGCTATTCCAGCCCGATGCGCCATTGATTTCATAAAATGCCAGATTTGCCTTGTAGGCTACGGCGTAGTCGGCAGTTGCGTCTATAATGGCTTTATTGAACTCAAAAATTGGGTCTTCTTTTGAGAGGAGAATCTCTGGAATTCTACCTAGGTCTGTATCCAGCCCAACGCATAAAAAACTTCGCTTTTGCTTAATCTGTTCAAAGAGTTCGTTAGAGTTCATGCCTCAGCTGCAATTTATTGATTATTAATAGTTACTGTACTATGCTTCAGTTAGCTTTAGTCTTTCAGCGTTTTCTGCAACCTGAAGCTTTTCAATTATTTCATCAAGTTCACCATCCATTATTGCCGAAAGATTATAGAGGGTAAGGTTAATTCTATGGTCGGTAACTCTTCCTTGTGAGTAGTTATAGGTTCTAATCTTAGCCGAACGGTCGCCGCTAGATACCATGGTTTTTCTTTTCGATGATATATCATCGAGATATTTTTGGTATTCAAGGTTGTATAATCTGGTTCTTAGTTCAGCTAGCGCTTTATCAAAGTTTTTAATCTGCGACTTCTGGTCCTGGCACTGCACAACGATTCCGGAGGGGACATGGGTTAGCCGAATTGCCGAGTAGGTTGTGTTTACGCTCTGTCCACCGGGTCCAGATGAGCAGTATGTATCCTTACGCACATCTTCCATTTTCAGGTCGATATCGAACTCTTCTGCTTCGGGTAGCACTGCAACAGTTGCCGCAGAGGTATGTACTCTTCCCTGTGTTTCGGTTTGGGGTACGCGTTGTACCCTGTGTACTCCCGATTCGTATTTAAGAATTCCGTAAACCCCTTTCCCTGTAACATTTAAAACAACCTCTTTGTATCCGCCAACGGTTCCTTCGGAGAAATGGTTTACTTCATACTTCCACCCCTTAGAGTCAATATACTTAGTGTACATACGGTAAAGGTCGCCTGCAAATATGCTGGCTTCATTTCCGCCAGTTCCGCCTCTAATCTCAAGTACTGCATTTTTGCTATCCTGCGGGTCAGCAGGGATAAGGAGGAGTTTAATCTCCTCCTCAAGGTTATTTTTTTGCTCCTCAAGCGTATCAATTTCATCTTTGGCCATCTCACGCAATTCCTCATCCTTTTCAGTGGCAAGAATTTCTTTTGATGATGTGATGTTGCTTAGGATGTTTTTGTACGTATCATATGCCTCTACCATGGGCTCTAAATCCCGATATTCCTTATTTAGGCTAATGTAGCGTTTCATATCCGACATAATTGCAGGGTCGGCTATTTGCTGCCCTATCTCTTCGAACTTACGCCTTAGTCCTTCAAGTTTGCTTAGTATACTGTTGTCTTTCATGGTAATGATTAAGATTGCTACAAAGTTAACGTTTTTATCAATATAATGTTGAAGGAGATTGTGGAGTTTTATTACAAAAAAACCCGTCTAAGGTAGACGGGTTTCGCATCTGGTGGTGCCACGTGGAATCGAACCACGGACACAAGGATTTTCAGTCCTTTGCTCTACCATCTGAGCTATGGCACCAGCGTTTAGCGGCGCAAAGATAAGTCAACTTTTGTTAACTGCAAATATCTTCATGCAATTTGTTCTAATTATTAGGTGATATTTATTGATAATCAGGTTTGTCCTAACTTCTTATTAATTCTATTTATATTCAGTCTATATAGCAATGCTCTCTTTTTAGTTAATTAGGTGAATTTTGTTTTCATAGATTATTCAAGTGTTTATCTAAATAGATAGACCTTTGGCTTCTCGTTCCATTTGATTACGTTTGCAGTTCAAAAAATTAGTATGGTTTTCGAAACATATTCTTTGAAAAATGGCATAAGGATAGTGCATGGGCGAAATGCCTCACCAGTTGCCTATTGTAGTATAATGGTTAATGCGGGTACACGCGACGAATTAGACAAAGAACACGGCATAGCGCATTTTATCGAGCATGTTATATTCAAGGGAACTAAGCGTCGAAAGGCTTATCATATAACAAGCAGGCTTGAGGATGTGGGTGGCGAACTGAACGCCTATACCACAAAAGAGGAAACTGTAGTGCATGCAATGTTTCTGAAAGAAGACTTTCATAGAGCCGTTGAGCTACTTTACGATATTGTTTTCCGGTCTACTTTCCCCGAGAAAGAGTTAGCAAAGGAAAAGGATGTAATTCTCGATGAAATCAATTCCTACAAGGATTCCCCCGCAGAACTTATTTTTGATGATTTCGAGGAGTTGCTTTATCCTCAACATTCGTTCGGAAGAAATATTCTGGGTACAAAGCGTTATGTAAAAGGTTTTACCAAGGATGATATTGATGGATTCATAAAAAGGAACTATAATACAGATCAGATTGTTTTTTGTTCCATTGGTGATATCCCTTTCAAGCGTGTTATTCGTTTAGCCCAACGCTATTTTGGTTTGGTAACTGCAAATTTGAGAACACAGGTCAGAACGCCCATAATACCTTCCGTACCAAAGTATGAAGAGGTGAAAAAGAGTACCTATCAGAAGCACTGCATGATTGGGTCGCGAGCATACGATTTGAAAGATGATAATAGGATAGGAATGTTCTTACTAACAAATATTTTGGGTGGACCTGGTCAGAATTCAAGGTTAAATTTAGCGCTGCGAGAACGAAACGGTTTGGCTTATAATGTGGAAGCATCCTATTCTCCCTATTCCGATACTGGTGTTTTTTCTGTTTACTTTGGAACCGATAAGGCCAATTTTGAGCGCGCATTAAACCTTGTTTATGCAGAAATGAAAAACTTACGTGAGAAACGGTTAGGTGTTTTACAGTTAGCAAAGGCTAAGAAACAACTTATTGGCCAGCTGGCAATAGCTTCTGAGAATAGTGAAGCACTAATGCTTAATGCAGCTCGTACATTCATGTTTTACAATTCAATAGATTCGCTTAGCGAGATTAATGCGAGAATTGAGGCAATCTCTTCCGACTATTTACTGCATATCGCCAATGAGATTCTCGATGAAAAAAATCTTTCAACCCTCATATATAAATAGATGGAATCGGGTACTTTTGGAAATAACGACTTGGAGGAGTATTTGCTCAGGCATTCCTCAGCCGAAGATGGTGTACTGTATGAGCTGAACAGGTATACACATTTAACCCATCTTCATCCGCGTATGCTTAGCGGTTCTATTCAAGGGAAATTACTCGAGCTAATTTGCTATATGTTTAGTCCAAGCAGAGTTCTGGAGATAGGAACCTATACCGGATATTCTGCAATTTGCATGGCAAAGGGTCTTAAGCCAGATGCAGAACTCCATACAATCGAAATTAATGATGAGGTATGCGATACTGCCCATAAGTTTTTTGTTAAAGCAAATCTCGATAAAATAATTACACTGCACCAAGGTGATGCGCTCGATATTATACCAAGAATCGAAGGCGATTTTGATTTGGTTCTAATTGATGGCGATAAGCGTCAGTATCCAGATTACCTGAAGGTTGTTTTACCAAGGGTTAGGGTTGGAGGTATTATTATTGCCGATAATGTTTTATGGGGGGGGAAGGTCTTAACGCAACAACCCGACGATAATTATACAAAAGGGGTGGTCGATTTTAATAGGTTGGTAGCCGAAAACCATAAGCTGGATAAGGTTTTATTGCCACTTCGTGATGGGTTGACAATTATGCGAAAAAAATCCCAATAGCATCTTTGGTTACTGAACTATTTTGCTCAACATCTGTTGTGATATTGTTAAACATAAGATTATGGCAACTTACAGTATTAAAGAGCTGTCGCTCCTTTCGGGTATTAAAGCCCATACCATTAGGATTTGGGAGAAAAGGTATGGTGTGTTTTCACCCGAGCGAACAGATACGAACATCCGTAGGTACTCCGACAGTGATTTAAGACTTTCGCTGAATATAGTTCTTTTGCAGAACATGGGATATAAGATTAGCCGCATTGCAAGATTAAGCGCTGAAGAAATCTCCGACTTGGTTAGTAAAGGGAGTCAATACACATCGTCATCACTTGTGCCCGAGTCGCTCTTTATGCATGCAATAAATCTCGACCAAAATCAATTCGACCTAAGAATAAAGGAAACCATTGCACAAAAAGGTCTTGAGTGGACTTTTGAGAATATGGTTGTTCCATTCCAAAAGCGGATGGGGTTGCTCTGGCAGGCTGGTACAATTTTACCAGCACATGAGCATTTCTCGTCAAACATTCTCCGCGATATCCTAATTGCTTCTTCATCGCAACTTACCCCTGTTAAGCGAAGAAGTGAAAAGATACTTTTCTTTTTGCCCGAGGGGGAACTTCACGAGCTTGGTTTACTATACTTTAACTATGTTGCTCGAAAAGATGGGTTTAAAACACTTTATTTAGGGCAGAATGTGCCGACTGATGATGTGGTTGAGATTGCACAAAAGAAGGGTGTTACGCATTTGTTTACCTCGGTTACGCTAAAGATGGCAGACGAATTTGTGAGTAACCTTTTCGAACATTTAACCCGTAAACTTAACGGTATACCCATACTTGCCACTGGGCATTTAATTGAGGTTAATGTTAATGATATGCCATCAAATGTTTTTAGCATTGGCAATGCTCAACAATTTAGGAATAGGTTTATCTCGAAGTGATTTCATTTTGAGATGGAATAGTTACCTATTTTATCCTTGATTTTGAATTCGACTATTTATACCTCTACTATAAATTAAGGCAACAAAATTTAAAATCCGCAGAATTTAATTTACCCAATCAAAAAATCCTTATTAGCATCTTTTTTTTCTTGTTATTTAGAATCAATTTAGAAAGATACTTGTTAGAGGTCTGTTAATCACCCTTTAAGTATAGGTTGTTATTTAGAATGAGAGCTTAAAGAAGCAGAATATCAATTCAATGTGCTTGTTTTTGTTTAGTTCTGTTGTATATTTGTATAAACATTTATTTAGACCAGTTAAAGATAATCTTTAAAACTAACTACTATGTCAACAGCAGATTTCAACACAGCATTAATTGAGCTTGAGCCAAATTTGGAGAGATTTGCGTATAGCCTAACCGCTAATCCAGACGATGCTCGCGACCTTCTTCAGGAAACTTTTCTTAAGGCGTTAACTTATAAGGATAAGTTTCAGGAAAACACTAACATAAAAGCATGGACTTTCACCATAATGAAAAACACGTTTATCAACAACTATCGCAAGGCGGTAAAGCAGAAAACGACTTTCGATTCAAGTGATAATCAGTATTTGATTAATGGTAGGGCATTCGAAGAGGGTCCAGAATCAAACTACTCGCACAATGAGATAAAACAGAAGGTAAACGAACTCGATGACGATTTCAGGATACCTTTCCAAATGCATACCTCGGGGTACAAGTATAAAGAGATTGCAGAAAGGCTAAACCTAAAGATTGGAACCGTTAAGAGCCGTATCTTTTTCTCAAGGCAAAAACTAATGAACGCATTGCCAGATTACCAATAGAAAACTATGGTTTTGTATTTTATGAGTTGAGTTTAAAAGGGCAGTTTCTGCCCTTTTTTAGTAATTGTAAAATAAATTATATGAGGGACTAAAATGGGTTGTATGCATTGATTTTATTTCAATTACTCTAGTTTTAATCTGCATTGTTTTGGCTAATTGGTTTCGATGTACGTAACAAAACATCTATATCAGAAACCGTTAAATTACTATTCAGCCTATTCCATATATATGATTTAAAGTATAATATTGAATCAACAGAAGGAACCTGGTCTATTTGAATATGGACTTGAGTTATTTTATCTTTATTAAATCCAAAGTTTTTCCACAGCAATGTACTGTCTTTTGAATTTGTAATTTGATAGACAATGGATGCATCGCTGTCACCCCGAGTTTTAATATTTAAGTTTATATCAAGTGTCATATCTTTATTTGGCACTTTTGTCTTTTCTATGATGCTAAAGTACTCTGAAGAGGCCTCTATTGCTTCTGTATTTTGATATGCATATATTTTCTGAAGATTTAGTGCTTTACAATACATATCGCTTGAGATAATCTTGTTGTTTCTACATACATAACGATTTATATTTCTAAAAGTCTCGAGTTTATTGGTCATCTCATTTTTTATTGAATCATTCATAACTTCCTTTATACATAGCGTTGAGTCTACTTTGTATAGCTTCTGTTCAGAAAGGTAGTAATCGCCCCATAGGAAGTCAATAACCTCCCTATTGGTGTTCATGAATGCCATGCTTTTAGTTTGTTTACCACTTTGCGATAACAATTGCGTGCCAAGTGAAGTGCTAAGCGCTGGATTGTATGGTATATAATCTTGGAGGATTGATAATATTGTTTCTGGAATATCGTGATGGCTAACAAAATTTGAAAAAACCCTATTTTCTTTAAGTTTTTCGGAAAACATAATCAGTGGAACATGGTAACGTTTTAGTGAGTTCTCTATGGGTACTTCTGTCATTGGATGGTCACCTGTTATTATAAAAATAGTGTTTTCGTAATTTTGCCTTTTCTTGTACTCGCTAAAAAAATCCTCTAGGGCATCATCAACAAACAATACTGTTTTTAAATACTTTGAGTAGGTATTGTAAAAATCTTGATACTCCAATTTTGCGTACCCCTCAAGTTTATTTGTATAATAATCTTCATCGCTAATAACAAAGGGAGCATGGCTGGTTCCTGTAAAAAATACATCGAGCCTTTTAGCTTGATTTAATGTGTCAATAGTTCTGAGTGATTGATTAAATAAATCTTTGTCATTATATCCCCAGAAAAAATCATTTTTCCCAACTATGATTTTATCAAAGTCTTCTGAGAATTTTTTGTTGTCGAAAATCAGGTCAATGTTGTTGTGTCTAAAAAATCTATCCTTTTGATGAAACCAGGCTCCTTGTCCGTAGAAAAACGATGTGTAATAGTCATTTGATTTTAGGATAGAAACAAGGGATAAGTGGCGAGGAAGCCTCTCCTGAAGCGTAAATCCTTTATCCCCATACGGCAATCCACCTAAAATACATGGAACTACAGCAAAGGAGCGTTCGCCCAAGGTAAAACAGTGATTCCAGTAAAGACTTTTGTTTTTAAGCTCATTTAGGAATGGCATCAATACCGCACCTTTGTATTCATGAATAAAGTCATCACTTAATCCTTCAACAATAAGTATCACAATGTTTGGGCTGACTTCAAACTCATTGAAAAATTCTCCAAGTTCGTCGTTACGGTCTTTCTCATAAACTAAAGGATACTCTTCATCTATGAAAGTTTTATCAGGATACAATCTTTGAAAATCATTAATACTTATAGTTTGGTACTCTGTATCATTTTTAAGCATATACTTCACTGTTTTACTAATGAAATATGCAGGTTTGTTTACTGAAAATTTGTCAAGTTTATTTCGCCATAATGAGTGAACAGCAAAAAACAGGGGTAGCGAAATTAGGACAACGGAGTAGGTGACTTTTATTGCTGTTGGACCAAGTTTTATCTTGTTTAATCTCCAGACTATCAAAGCAATTAACGATAAAACTGCAGTTAAACTGATAAATATTGAGATAAAATTAAGACCAGCAGTTTTGATTGTAAACAGCACCTCATCAATGGAATGTTTGTATAGGAAAACATCTAATGGCTCGAGTTGATATAGGAAATATTGAATAATTGGGAGGAAGACAAGAACCGTAATAAAAAGTATGCCTATATGTACTATTTGGAGCGTTTGCGCTTTTGCCTTGGATACTAAAGAGTAAAGAATAAAATATATTATTATTGGGAGACTAACTCCCATAAAATCGTAGCCTATTCCTATTAATTCAGAAAAAAGAATCTCTTTACTAAAGCCATAGTTGTAAAATATTAATATCGATTCAATTAACCTAAAAATAAATACCAGTGAGTATATTGAAAAAATGGCTTTCGCGTAATTTTCAAGAGCCAGTTTATAACTGTTTCTGTTCATTCCTTTACTATTCATACCATTGGGTTAATTACTTTGTTTGCTCCAGATTCAAAGTTATGCAGAGGGCGAGTAATCTCCCATTTTAAATCCCTGTCAGAATCGCTTTTTGCACTCCAAATTTAAGTAAAGTGTACATATTAATACTTAATGATTCCTTATTCTTTCAATTTCGGGTGTGTTTTGGTGGCCTAGTGAGCAAGGGTAACAGCGCTTCCTGCGCCTTTGCTTAGTTGTCTATCGCCTGGCTGTTGGTAGGCAGGTTCTACTATTCGGGGTCGAAGTGAAAAGTAAAGGACTAACAGTAATAAGCGGAATATATCCGTTTATTGCCTTAAACGAGGCTCGAACACACAACACCAATCCTCTGGATGATTGATTGTGCTGTATTCAAGAATGCTTTATTTGGGTTGTGCTCGGGTTTGACGTATAAAAAAAGCCTCGATTTCTCGAGGCTTAGTTTAGTACCCGGAGCCGGAATTGAACCGGCACAGCCGCAATGGCTACAGGATTTTAAGTCCTGCGTGTCTACCTATTCCACCATCCGGGCCCAAAATGAAAAGAAAAGTGCTAATAGTAAAAAAGCGGAGTGTATCCGCTTATTACCTTGAGCGGAAAACGAGACTCGAACTCGCGACCCCAACCTTGGCAAGGTTGTGCTCTACCAACTGAGCTATTTCCGCAGTATTTCAAAATCTTCAGCAATTAACTATTCTCAATTGCGATTGCAAAAGTATAGCATTTCTGCTAATCTCCCAAAAAAAAGACGACTATTTTTTACTTAGTTGGGCTGTTTATTGTTTTTCCCCTAGTAAACAGTGCTTTATAGTTATATGTTTCTTGGTTTTTTCGGAGTTTGTTGACGAATCTTACTTCTTGTTTACTCAAGTGCTTGCATCCGATTTTAGAAAGGAGCCTTTGTGGTAGCATAAAGTTATCTTTATCCAAGCATAATAGTATAGCTGTTTTTCGCGTAATAGTTTGTGGTATTTATGAGGATGTATGCAGTTTGCGAGTGTAATTGTCCCATAATCCCTTAACTTGCTTGCCAATAATTGCTAAATAAGTTACCTTTATAGGCTAACAATAATGGTATAAAGATATGGGAGC
Organism: uncultured Bacteroidales bacterium; assembly: GCA_937915475.1. Lineage (GTDB taxonomy): Bacteria > Bacteroidota > Bacteroidia > Bacteroidales > Tenuifilaceae > Perlabentimonas. Next base: position 428 of record CALGIR010000349.1, on the reverse strand, counting down.
TTTTCATGCTTATGACATTAGAGGTATCTACAATAAAGATTTTAACAAGGATGATGCCTATAGGATTGGTTATTTTTTAGTGGGTCAATTGGGGGTCGATAAAGTGCTCGTTGGCCGCGATGTGAGGGTATCTTCCGATGAGGTTTTTGAGTATTTATCAAAAGGTATTACGGATGCAGGTGCTGATGTTTACGATATTGGTCTTTCTACTACGCCCATGGTTTACTACTCAACTGCAAAGCATGGGTTTGGTGCTTCGGTACAAATAACTGCATCGCACAATTCCAAAGAATATAACGGGATGAAGGTGTCGCGCGAGAATGCTTTACCCGTTGGGTACGACGCTGGCCTTAACGAAATAGAGGATAAGCTGAAAGCGGGTGCGCCAATTGTTGTGATTATTTCCCTTTCTGTGATGTAACCCATAT
>CALGIR010000348.1 GCA_937915475.1 uncultured Bacteroidales bacterium | reverse complement strand
GATTAAATGCTGTGTGTATACATTGCCATCTGATTGAGCATATAGTTTTAAAACTCTTTTTTTATTTACAATATACACTCCATCCGTATCATCGGTTATAAGTTCATAATCTCTTGTGAGTTCAATGGTATCCCAGTTAAAGCCATCGAATAGGTATGTGTTTTTATCGCCTTTAATTAGAAGCAAGTTTTTACCAAGTGGCGCAAAATCAGTATATGTTTCGTGAAAACTATTGGGGAGTGATGTAATAGAGTGAACTAGGGGTGCGGCAGGATACTCGGGGAGGCAGATAAACCCTTGTGCCAAAACGGTAATAATGGTTATCCTAAAAAAAATAAGTAGTTGTATGAATAAAAATTTTATAAAATTCATACCTTAGGCCATTTAATATTGAGTTTTATACAATAAATGGATTGAAATTTACTCCCATTTCCAAACCATTGCGTAATAATAAGCATTATTATTTTGATTACAAGTTGAAACGTGAAACGATTAATGCACATGCTTAAAAATAGATAAATCCATGGAAAAAAGCAAAAAGAACATCCTTGTCCCTACGGACTTTTCAAGAGTTGCCGATTATGCTTTGCAGCATGCTGTGAGAGTTTCTGAGGTTGTGGGCGAAAGTATTACACTTTTGAATGTGGTTAGCAATGCAAGTGAAATAGATGCAGTTACTGAAAAGCTGAATCAGATTGCGGAAAGTACCTTTCAGAAGCACTCTATTAAACCTAAGGTTAACGTTGCTGTTGGTGATATTCCCGATGAGATTGCTCGGGTTTCGGAAGAGATAAATGCTAGCCTTGTAATAATGGGGTCAATGAGTGTTAAGGGGAAGGAGGACTTAAGCGGTTTGCGAACATTGAGTGTTATAACAAAAGCAAAAGTACCCTTTGTAACCATACAAGAACCCCCAATTAATAGGCGTTACGATAATATTGTTTTTCCTGTTGATTTTACGGTTGAAAACAAGGAGAAACATGGCTGGATTTCATATTTCTGCGATTTTTATGTATCAAAATTCCACCTCATTAAGCCTAACATTTCCGATCCCGAACTTGTTGCCAAAATAGATCTAAACATGGCTTCAGCGGTGAGATATCTCGATGAGAAAGGAGCGAAGTACTCAATATATACTGTTCCAGGTGTGAGTTCCTATCAAGAAGAGATTTTAGATCTGGCTGTAAATATTCGTGCAGATCTTATTGTGGTAATGACAGCTAAGGTTACTGATAAGTCAATCTATATGCTTGAGCCGCACGAGCAGTTTATTATTGGCAATGCAGGTCATATTCCAGTAATGAGCATCAATCCAAGATAAGATGCAGGGTAACCAGCAAAGAATAGTTTTTGCCACAAACAATCTACATAAGTTACGTGAAGTTCAGCATATTCTTGGAAACCATTTTCTTCTGTTATCGCTAAATGATATTGGTTTTAATCATGATATCCCCGAAGATCATGAGACCCTTGAGGAGAATGCCTCCCAAAAAGTTAGGTTTATCCATAGTCTGTTTAACGTAAACTGTTTTGCCGATGACACAGGACTTGAGGTAGATGCCTTGGGCGGAAAGCCTGGGGTGCACTCAGCACGTTATGCAGGAGAGCATAAGAGTACCAAAGATAATGTAATAAAACTTTTGGACGACCTAAAAGGCGAGTCAAACCGGAAAGCACAGTTTAGAACCGTAATTTCGTTAATAATAAATGATACACAGAAGCAGTTTGATGGAATAATTAGGGGCCAGATTATTGATGACCTACGAGGGGAGAATGGATTTGGCTACGATCCAATTTTTGTGCCCGAAGGCTATAGCCAAACTTTTGCTGAACTGGACCTAAGCATTAAGAACAAGATTAGTCATAGAGCCATAGCTATTCAGAAATTGGTATCTTACTTAAAGACAATTTGAAGTTTATTCTCAGTGTAAAAAACTTTATCATTAAATTTTCCTTCGTGCCGAAATACTATATTTGCTATTGAAGGGTTTTCCTTTTGTAACATACATTTATCTTCCAATGAAAAAGTTTTTTGTTATTGCTTTGGTTTTATATTTGCCGTTTGTTGCAATTAGCCAGGTACCCCTTGGTGGTTGGCGAGAGCATTTCTCGTTTCGTCCAAGTAAAAAAGTAACAGCATCTCAAGAGAAGGTTTTTACCTCCTCAGACAATGGAGTGTTCTGGTATGATATTGCTGATGGCACAATTGGCAAGTTAACCACGGTTACAGGGTTAAGCGATATTGGTGTTTCCGCCATAGGTTATTCGCCATTTATCAATTTACTTGCTGTTGGATATGAAAACGGGAACATAGACCTTGTTTATAATGATAGGGTGGTGAACCTTCCGTACATTTTTCAAAAGCCTATGCAGGGCTCAAAGCAAATAAATGATTTTTACTTTATAGACGAGAACAGAATATTCATTTCAACCGGATTTGGTATTGTTGTAATTAATGTGGCTAAGAACGAAATTGCTGATACATACTACATTGGTGACGGTGGCTCTGGAGAGTGGGTTTGGCAAACACAGGTATATAATAATAGGGTTTATGCTGCAACTGATAATGGAATATACAGTGCCGATATCAACAACCCATTGCTAATACTTTATTCCAACTGGATTGTGGATAATGATATTCCATCAGTGAGTAATCGATATAATTCTATGGCTGTTTTTGATGGTAGATTAATTGTTAACCAATCAACCGGTGAGGAGGTAGCCGATATTGTTCGTGTTTTTGATGGTGAACAATGGACTACTCTTGACCTATCATACCTTACTGTTGCTGCCCTAAACTCAAACAATAATCGATTTGGGGTATGCTCAAGACAAGGTGTATCCATATATAGTAATCTCAGCAGTTATCCTGAGTTAATAACATCATACCCAAGCCATGGAAGTTTTAAGCCAAACGATATCCACATCTTTAATTCTGGTGATTTAGCTTTAGCCGATGGCGACTATGGGTTGATGTTGAGGCAAGGTCAAGCATGGAAAGCGGTAGCCCCAAATGCCCCCAATAACAATAACTCCTACTTTGTACTTCCAACCAGCGATGAGTTGTTGGTAGCTGCGGGTGCCAGAACCGATACTTGGGGCAATAGATACTACACGTTTGGGCTTCATACTTTTACCTCAAACAGTTGGTCAACCAAGTTTAACTATAATTATATGGATGCGGTTAGGATCATTGAGAGCCCTTTTGCACCCAACGAGTACTATGTTGCCACTTGGGGAGATGGTATTGTAGCTTATCGTGATGGTATAGAAATAGAGCACTACAACCCTGATAACAGTTCACTGCAATCGGTTATTCCAGGCCGGTATTGTAGAATTGGCGGTTTGACTTTCGATAAAAACCGCAACCTTTGGGCAACTAATTCTGGCGTACCCAATATGCTATCTGTTCGATCTCCAGAGGGGAGTTGGAAAGGTTTTCCGTATCAAACTCTTATAGGTTCAGAACGTATTTCAGATATTTTAATTTCGCCCTCGGGAATCCTCTGGGTAGTTGCCCCTTCTGGTGGGGGTTTGTTAGTGGTTGACCCAGGCGATAATCCTACGGAACAGGAGAGCCATACTGTGAGATCTTTTAAACCATACGATGCCAGTGGAGTTAGTTTACCAAACGATATCAACAGTTTGGCTTTTGATAGAGATGGATATCTTTGGGTGGGAACAACTGAGGGGGTGTTGGTGAGCTATAACCCTAGCAGGGTTTTCGAAACCTCAGCGTTTTATATGCAAAAGGTTAAAATTCCGGATGTTGTTGATGGGTTAGCTGTTTTTTTGCTCGAAAACGAAACGGTTACCAGTATTGCTATTGATGGTGCCAATAGGAAATGGTTTGGGACACAGCGCTCTGGTGTTTTTCTACAGACTGCCGATGGTTCAACGCAAATAAAGCATTTTACAAAAAGCAATAGCCCTCTTCCATCAAATAATATACAGAGTATTGGTATTCACCCAAAAACTGGAGAAGTTTTCATTGCTACCGATAGAGGGTTAATATCGTATCGTGGCGATGCAACCGAGCCAACAAGCAAATTTGGTAAAGTTTATGCTTTCCCAAACCCCATTCGACCCGATTATGACGGCATAATTACAATTACCGGGTTGGTTGATAAAACTGTTGTTAAAATAACCGATGTATCGGGTAATCTGGTATATGAAACTGAAAGCCTTGGAGGTCAAGTCACATGGGATGGTAGGAACAGGTATGGCGATAGGGTAGCAACGGGAGTTTATCTCTATTTTTGTGCCGATAAACAAGGAGAGGAGTCAGCCGTAGGCAAAATACTCTTTATCAGATAAACATGCTACAAAAAGCAAAGGCAATTGCTTTGTACTCGGTAAGGTATGGCGATAATAGTATAGTTGTATACCTCTATAGTTGCGAGTTTGGCCGACTAACTCTTATGGTGAATGGTGCATATGGCAAAGGAAGAAAGGCTGGGAAGGCTGTCTTTTTTCAGCCCCTTTCACTAATCGATATTGTGTTTTATCCTGGCAAAAACCAGGGTATGGGTCGTTTAAAAGAGGTTTCTTCATCATTCGTGAGTGTTTCCATCTCTAATTCTCCTGCAAAGTCGGCCATTGCACTATTTACTGGAGAGGTAATTTACAGAACTGTGCGAGAGGAGGAAGGCAATCGCCCTTTGTTTACTTTTCTTGAACTGTCCATTAAGTCGTTAGATGCAATGGATAGTGGGGTGGCCAATTTTCACCTAATATTTTTATCCCATCTTTCTAAGTATCTTGGGTTTTATCCGCATGGAGGGTTTTCTGAACAAACACCCTACTTCGATTTTCGTAGTGGTATTTTTGTTGGGCATAAACCTAAACATGCCTTCTTCTTTTCGTCAGCGTACTCAAAAATACTATACGATACGCTGATTCTTAATTATGATAACGCAAGCCAGCTTAGTCTTAACGGAGCCCAACGGTCATTCTTTCTCGATTTAATGTTGAGTTATTATCAGTACCACACCGACTCGTCAACTACTTTTCAATCGCTTTCAGTACTCCAACAAGTATTCATGTAATTAGGAGCTTTCCTGTTTAAGGTCGATTGTTCTTTAGGCATAATCTTTATCCTCTTAAATTGTCTTTTGGTCATATTTGTAGTCCAACTTTAAAAAGCTTTAAAGCATTCTCTAAAGATCATCAGTTCATTTTTCTATATTTGCACTCCTTCTTAAGTAAAGGTGTAAATCATATGTCAAAACTATCAAGTACAAATTTAGTTTCAACCTTTGCGCAGATTGCTGCAGAGAAAAAGGCGGTTAATCTATCCAACGATCATAGCGATTTTCCTTGTCAGCCAGAACTTCTTGATTCATTAGTAAAGCACATCTCCGATGGGAGGAATAAGTATGCCCCAAGCGAGGGTGTTTATGCTCTTAGGGAATTAATTGCAAAAAGGTATGAGAAAGATTTTGGCATAAGTTTCAACCCCGAAACCGAAATTACAATAACAGCTGGTGCAATTCAGGCTATTTATACCGCTATCTCTTCATTAATTAAAGAGGGCGATGAGGTTATTGTTTTTGAACCTGCATTTGAAACCTATGTGCCTGCTATTGAGGCACGCGGTGCACGACCAATCTTTTTTCAGCTAAATCCTCCCGATTTTTCTGTTGATTGGACTGCTTTTACAAAGCTGATTACAAGTAAAACAAAGCTGATTATACTGAATTGTCCGCATAATCCCACGGGTAAAATAATGCCCGATGAGTCGCTTGAGCATCTGCAACGCATTTTAAATGGCACAAAAATTAGCATTTTAAGCGATGAGGCTTTTGCCGATTTGATTTACGACGATAGGCCTACGTTTAGTATTGCACGCTACCCAAAACTTGCAGAACGTTCAATAATAGTTGGTTCATTAGGTAAGGCAGATCGGAAGAGCACACGTCTGAACTCCAGTCA
>CALGIR010000347.1 GCA_937915475.1 uncultured Bacteroidales bacterium | reverse complement strand
ATAACGATGCTGCTGGTCGCCCGACTCCTGATTTTCTTGAGTTAGGAACTGGGAATTTAGGCGGTAAAACACTTATTGCAGGTTTGTATAAATGGACAAGTACAGTTACATTGCCTTCTGATGTTACTATCTCGGGTGGAGCCGATGATGTTTGGATTTTCCAAATTTCAGGAGATCTTACCACGAGTTCCGCAGTAAACGTTATCCTTGAAGGAGGTGCTCAAGCTAAAAACATTTTCTGGCAGATATCTGGTGAAGCAATTTTTGGAGCAACATCTCATTTTGAGGGTATTATTTTGTCGATGACTGGTATAACTTTTCAGACAGGAGCATCCTTTAATGGAAGAGCTTTAGCTCAAACCGCTGTTGTTCTTGATGGCAATATTGTTGTTGAAAAATAAATACACTCCATTGAATAAGTGAATGAAAGAGATGGCTGAATTCGACCATCTCTTTTTTTTCGTAATATTTAAAGCACAGAATACTATACAAAGTGTGAATTATGTAACTTTAACTGAAAGTTATGTAATACTTTTTATCTGATAAAAGCTGAAATTCATAGCATGTAATTAAGTAGCAACTTAAAATTAAAAAAAATGCCTATTCTAACTATCATCATTGTCATTCTGATTGTCGGGGTCATCCTTTGGTTAGTAAACAGCTATATACCCATGCAACGCACTATTAAAACTATTCTTAATGTTGTGGTTGTGGTTATTCTTGTAATTTGGCTGCTGAAGGTATTTGGAATTCTGGGCAGTTTACAAGGACTTACTGTTTAGCATCAACTTTATCTTTTGGCAAGAATGACTTTTCATTCTTGATTGAGTGAGACCATAATTTAACAGGACTAATCCTAGTTGACAGTCAATAGATTTCGTGTATTTAAAAATATTTGTTCCACGGGCTAGGATTCAGAACAACTCAAAACCTGATTGAAATACCTCTTCAGTTTCTTTAAAGAAGTGTGATTTAAACCACATTATTGACAGTTTAGCATGAAAGAGAAAGTAGAATCAATAAACAAAGCTAGTAAACTGCGTAAATCTGCAGAAACTTTATTAAACAAAGGAAAAACAGAAAAGGTTTTCTCTGATCCGGATATATTAAAGCTTATTCACGAGCTTGAAGTACATCAGATAGAACTGGAATTGCAAAACGAAGAATTAAAGCAGGCAAAAGAAAAGGCAGAACTTGCAGAAAAGAAATATACAGAATTGTATAATTTTGCCCCTTCAGGCTACCTGTCCCTTACAAAGGCAGGTGAAATTACTGGTCTGAATATTAGTGCAGAACATTTTTTTAGAAAAAAGCGTTCAGAATTGATAAAAAGCAGTTTTGGTTTTTTTGTCTCCATCGAAACGAGAGCCACCTACAACAACTTCCTCGAAAAAATATTTGAAACAAGTTTAAAACAGACCTGCGAACTCACACTGCTAGCGGGCAACGATTCAAAAGTATATGTACTTGCAAACGGTATTGTCTGCAATAGTGATGAAAAATGCCTGCTCACCCTAACTGATATATCCAAACTTAAGCAGACCGAGGACGAATTAATAAAAGCCAAATTAAAAGCTGAGGAGAGTGATCGTTTAAAATCGGCTTTTCTGGCCAATATGAGCCACGAGATACGCACGCCGATGAGTGGAATTCTGGGTTTTACAGAACTATTAAAAAACCCAAAATTAACGGGCAAAAAGCAGCAGGAATATATTGAGATTATTAAAGAAAGCGGCATCCGTTTGCTTAATATTATAAATGACATTATTAGTATCTCAAGAATTCGCCATTACAGATATAAATATAAATGAACAAATTAAGTCCATTTGTCGGTTCTTTAGGTTGGAAGCAGAGCAAAAAGGGTTGCATCTTTCCTTCAAAAATGGGTTAAATTCAACTGAAGCACTTATCGGTACAGACAGGGAAAAGCTATATGCAGTGTTAACAAATCTGGTTAAAAATGCCATCAAATTTACTCAAACAGGCTCCATTGAATTGGGCTACAATTTAAAGAACAAACTCCTTGAATTTTATGTAAAGGATACCGGACAGGGAATTTCTGAAGAACACATAAAAGTCATTTTTGAACGGTTTAGGCAGGGCAACCAATCACTTAACCAAACCTACGAAGGTTCAGGATTGGGTTTGGCAATCTCCAAAGCGTATGTTAAAATGCTTGGAGGTAAAATATGGGTAGAGAGTAAAGTTGGACAAGGAACAACAATACGATTTACCATCCCTTATATTAATGGAACCAATAAACCACACCAAACTGTTGCAGAAGAAGAAGAAATAAAAGCAACCCAAAACCTTGAAGTACTAGTAGTTGATGACGAAGAAACGTCACAGCGATTATTTGATATAATGATTAGGCCTTTTTCTACTAATTATTTTCAAGCCGTTAACGGCCATGAAGCAGTTGAAATCTGTCGACAAAACCCAGGCATAAATTTAATACTAATGGATATCAATATGCCTATAATGAATGGCTATGAGGCTACACGGCAAATCCGCAAGTTTAATAAAGAGGTTGTAATTATTGCCCAAACGGCTTACGCACTTTCAGGAGATCGCGAAAAAGCCATTAAAGCAGGTTGTAGTAATTATATTTCAAAACCCATAGACCACCTAGAGCTAATTAGTTTAATTAATCAATATTTAAGCTGATTTGAACTTTGTGTAACAATTACTGGGGCAAAGGGAAACGCTGCACCCTGTTATAGCCTAAAAGGTTTTGTAGTCGTGACCACCCCCTCCTTTTACTTTACCTTCATCGCCAAGTATGTACTTAAACCCATTGCTATCATTTTCTGTAATTTTAAAAAACGATATGGTTTCAACCAGCCTATCGGAATTGGTCTTTACCTCTTGGGCGTTTGCCGCTAGATCCTGACTCATTGAGGCATTGTCCTGAACGGTTTTATTTAGACTCTGGATAGCGCCATTTACCTGATCGGCACCTGAAGCCTGCTCATTGCTAGCCGCCGAAATTTCCTGTATAAGCTTTAGGTTGTCCTTTACCTTAGGGATAACCGCTATCAACTTTTTGCTGGCATCGTCAGACGCTTTGCGAAGCATATTTGCCATGTTCTCGATATCCTGTGCCGATGAAGCTGAGCGTTCGGCAAGTTTCCGAACCTCGGCTGCTACAACGGCAAATCCTTTGCCATGCTCGCCAGCACGTGCTGCCTCAACAGCAGCATTTAAGGCCAGTATGTTGGTTTGGAAAGCGATATCGCGAATAATAACAATTTTTTCGGTAATGCTATTCACCAGCTCCAAGGCGCTATTGGCAGCATCTACCCCTTGCACAACACCCAATTCGGTTTCAATGGCAACCTTTTCGGCGAGTTTAGCATTCTCCGAAGTTTGATCAATATTGGCTGCCATTTCCTCCATACTCGACGAAACCTCTTCGGTTGATGAGGCCTGATTACTAGCACCCTGAGATATTTGCTGGCTACTTGCGGTAAATAAAATGCTTGCCTCAGCAATACTCTGCGAACCCTGCACAATATTTTGGGTAATATCTTTTAGTACAGCACCCATATTATTTAGGCTACGAGCCAAATCTCCAATCTCATCGTGCTTAACAAGTAAATCGCTATCCAACTTAACCGTAAGATCACCCGATGAGATTATTTCGCCAAATTGCACTCCTCTTTGTATGTTACCGACTAACTTTTTGCTAAAGATAAAAGATGCTGTGGCCGAACCAACTATAAGGATAATTAAAGCTAGAATAATGAACAGGATATTTTTGCTGCGCTGCTTGTCAAAAATTACGGTGGTGTCTGAAATTATCGTATCGAGGTTCTGCTTAAGATTCTCTGCTACCTTTTGGGTGCTATCGTACATTTTATAGTCTTCTTGCATTACATTCCAACAATCGTTGCATAGCGAAACGTAATCACCAACCAAACCACTTAGGTTAGCATTGTCAATATTACTTACAATGGCATTTGACCTATCTTGCCAAGTATTAAAATCTGCTATTTTTGCCGACACAAGAAACTGTTGACCCAAAAACCGCATCTCGTATATCTGAACTACAAACTCGGGGTATTCTGAAACAATACGATTTATTACCTCATCAGTTTGGGATAAAATTTGTTCCTTACGCAACGTAATTTCACCCAACCGTCCTGTAATTCTCTTGTATTCATTTACTTCCGAAAGCATAAGGTCGATAATTCTATCGTTCTTTTTATGAACTGAATTCCCCTTAAAATCGGTCAAAATAGTTTCAATCGTTTCTATACTCTTCTCGAGCTTAGTATGTGTATCCCTATCAGAACTTAGGCTGTAAAGTAAAAAATTATTATCGACCGAGATTTTTGCCTTGTCGGCCAGGTGAAGGTCTAAAATGCTAGCTCTTATGCTGTTAATTTGATTAAAGCTCAGAAATGTAGCACCTGCTGCCAGCAATGCAATAATCGACAAAGAGCCAAACATTAGCGTTAGTTTAGTTTTGAGTTTTAGGTTTATAAGATTCATGTACGGAAATTTTAGTTGGGTTACAAAACTCACACGATGATATTTTAAAAGTAGCTATTTAGCTATCACTCTGCAAATAAATATGAAAATCAATGCTGTTTTTAGCTAGTTCGATACCTTCTATTAAACTATTGCCAATAACCTTCCCTATGACAGGCTCAGGGTGACAGTCAGACTGAGTAAAGTAGAAGTCATTTTTCCTTAACTAAACGACATTTGGAATAGCATTAGGTAATTTTACGGTAAACAGTGCGAAAATAATTTAGGAATCAATAAGAGCATAATTCAAATGAGGTTTAGGACTAATTTAAATCGCCATAAAACCAAACTCTATAAAATAAAGGTGCCGGCAAAAGTTAGGAAGATTCAAATAAAAATCCTCTGTGGATATTCTTTGAAGGGGAACAAAAAAAATGCTGAAACGAACAATTGGGTCATTTGGGAGGTAATAAGCTGAAGAATAAACTATTGAAACAAGTAATGATTGTAAGACAGTAGGACTATCCGGAAAAAAAATGTTTGAATAGAGATCTGTCGAGCCAAACTAGACTATCTCACTGATAATTAAGCCATAAATTACGGTAAACAGTTGCTTTGCGTTGGCAAAAGAGGTATCTTTAGTAGTTTATGAACCATTACAATTAATCAATTAAATTATAAATATTATGGGAACTTTATTTTTACAATCAATTAAAGACGCAATTAAGCAATGGTACATTCCACTGCTTGTGGGAATGATTTTTGTAATCGTAGGTATAGTCGCTTTTGTTTGGCCAAAAAGCTCTTTTTTAGCCTTATCAATTCTATTTGCACTATCATTTTTATTTGGTGGACTTTCGGAAATCGTCTTTTCAATTAGTAATAGAAAACAAGTAGACAATTGGGGTTGGTCGTTGGCTTTTGGTATTATCACTTTTATAATAGGTGTTTTATTGGTGATAAGTCCTGGGCTTTCAATGATAACTTTAGCATTTTACATAGGATTTGTATTTCTCTTTCGCTCCATTGCAACCATCGGCTTTGCAATGGATATGAAAAAATACGGGAATAAAAATTGGGGAGGACTTTTAGTTTTCGGAATCTTGGGAACAATATTCTCTTTCATATTAATCTGGAATCCAATATTTGCAGGATTGAGTGCTGTAATTCTTATAGGCTTAAATTTCCTTTTTGCAGGTCTCTTTAGTATCTATCTTGCTTTCCAATTAAGAAGATTGAATAAATCAACTAAAAAAATATCTTCGGAACTGAAAGAGCGCTATGAAAATCTGATGAAAGAAATCCATAAAGAATTGGATAATTAAAATCCGAATAACATATTCTAAATCACTAGTGTTCGGAAAAATATTTAAGCGGACACTAGTGACAAATATTTAAGTTGCTTAATTCTACTTTACGAAGTTAAAGAAGTGCAGCAATCAGTTGTATATCAATAT
>CALGIR010000346.1 GCA_937915475.1 uncultured Bacteroidales bacterium | reverse complement strand
TATTAAACAATAATTGTGTAATTAATTTCAACCTTTATATATCAATCAAAATGCCAAAGCGCTTTTTGTGCCATATTGTCCTAAAACACAATCCCACTATGTCATAATGGCGCATAATGTGCTGTAATTAACTGATATTGTGGTGCGTATAAATTAAATGAAATGATAAGTGTTTTGGCTTTTTTTGATTAATCAATAAGAGGTATATTTACTAGATCAATTAAAACAATCCGCTTGGCAAAGTAAGGGAAAGCCAATGTGGAGTAGCCCCAACATTTATCTATTAAACATTGAATATCGCCATAAACCTATGCAAACATTCCTACAGCTTGTTGCCACCAATTTACTAAGCCGTTTTGGCGATAGCATTTCGGAGGTTACCCTAGTATTTCCAAGTCGCAGAGCCGGCCTCTTTTTCAACTCTTACCTAGCCGAACTCCTAAATAAACCGGTTTGGTCGCCGCCAACAATTACGCTTAGCGAGCTTATGCAGCGCATCGCCAATTTAAAAACCGAGGATAGCATTAAGCTTGTTACCAAGCTATACAATATCTACAATAGCATAAAAGGCACAAACGAACCTTTCGACAACTTTTACTACTGGGGAGAGGTGATGCTGGCGGATTTTGACCAGGTTGATAAATATCTTGTTGACCCAAAGCAACTCTTTGGAAACATTAAAGACCTGAAAGAGATTGAGGAAAAATTCAGCGGTTTCACAGCTGAGCAGGCTCAAGCGCTGAGCAGTTACCTTGGCGTAATGGAAAAGAGCGACGACTCGGAGATTAAAAAGAACTACCTCAGCATATGGGATAAGCTACACGAAATTTACAAACAGTTTTGGAGTGAACTGGAGGATGAAGGTGTAGCATACGAGGGCATGATTTACCGAAAATGCGCTCAAATACTTGACGATGCTAGCACTACACCAGATATTCCCTCGCCAATAGCATTTATTGGATTTAATGCCCTAAACGAATGCGAAAGAAGTCTTTTTAAAAGATGCAAAACCATGAGCAATGCTCTATTCTACTGGGATTATGACCCCACCTTTCTTAATCGCCCAGAGAATGAAGCAGGACTCTTTATCCGAAGAAACCTAAGCCAGTTTCCCAACGCGCTTGGTAGTGATGCTTTTGAAACATTAAACCGACCTGAGAAGAGCATAAAGATGATTGCTGCGCCCTCAACCGTTGCGCAAACCAAACTAATACCCAGAATGCTTGATGAGATAGCGGCACAGGGCGGAAAACTCGATATTTCATCGGCAATTATTTTTCCGAAGGAAAACATCCTACTCCCTGCCCTACAGGCTATCCCACAAAGTGTAGAGTCGCTTAATATAACCATGGGGTATCCTCTAAAGGAAACACCGGCATTTAGCCTTGCCGAATTTCTAGTCCGATTGCAAATCAATGCAAATACCAGTTCCGAAGGCATAGGCAGATTTTACCACAGGGATGTTATCGCCATTCTTAATCACCCATACGTTAGGCTTTGCGAACCTAGCAATGCCACAGAACTTTTACAAGATGTTAAGAGAGGGAATAGGATTTACCCCACAAAGGATGAGCTTTCACGAACGCCACTTTTTAGCAATATTTTCACCCTTCAACCAGATGCCCAGCATCTAACTGGCTATGTTCTTTCCATTTGCAATGCTGTAGCCCAAAATATATCACAAAAGGCAAGCCTCACCGACGATAAACAGCTGCGCATCGACCTTGAGTTCCTTTTTACACTGCATAAAAGTCTAATCCGCTTAGGCAATGTGCTTAACGGCATAAGCATTGAAATATCGCATAGGGTTTTTCTACAACTCCTTCGTAAGGCATTTAACCAGGAACGGGTATCGTTTAGCGGCGAACCACTAAGCGGATTACAGGTAATGGGTTTCTTAGAGTCGAGGGCACTCGATTTTGAGAATATTATCATCCTTTCGTTTAATGATGATGTAATACCTGGCAAAAATCATCCCGTATCATTCATAACCCCATCGCTTAGGGTTGCTTTTAACCTGCCCAACTACAAGCACCACGATGCTATTTACGCATACTATTTCTATAGGCTTATGCATAGGGCAAAGAATATCTATTTGGTTTACAGTAGCAGGACTGAGGGGCTATCGAGTGGCGAAAAAAGCCGTTTTGCCCTCCAACTCGAAATGGAACAGCTATACGGCAAAACCCAAACCGTAAACGTTGCCTACAACATCTCGCTTACGCCTAATCAGCCCATAGAAATACCGAAAACTGATTTGGTAATGGATGCCCTGTTGAGCAACCTAAAACGCAAGGGAAAAGGAATAATGCTATCGCCCAGTGGATTAACCACATACCTAACCTGTCCACTGCGATTTTACTTTAGGTATGCAGCGGGTCTATACGACGAGGATGAGATAACCGAAGAGGTTGGCGCATTGGAGTTTGGCCGAATTATTCACGGAACCATGGAAGAGCTCTACAAAGAGTACACTGGCAAAAGCGTTAGTAGCGATATGGTTGCAGATATTATGGGCAAGCCAAATAACGTTGAGCAAACCCTCGACAGAGTTTTTGCCGAGGAGTTTTTCAAGGATTCGAAAGCCTTAAGCGATAACCTTTCGGGACGAAACAGGCTGGCCCGCAATGCAATGCTCCACATCATTAAAAAGATGCTAAACCTTGATAAGCAAAGGGCTCCATTTACCCTAGTTAGCCACGAGTTAGAGGTAGAAATTAGCATACCCATTTCATCATCAAAGTATGCTGATGCCATACGCCTTGGCGGTATTGTTGATAGAATTGAGCAAAATGAGGGTAGCATTTGGTCAATTGACTACAAAACGGGTAGAGCCGATAATAAGGGAGTATTCGAAACGGTAGACGACCTTTTTAACAGCGATAGGGTTGATAAGTACAAAGAGGTTTTTCAAACCTTTTGCTACAGCCTTGCCCTATCGGAAGTGTACCCAGGCTTGCCAATAATACCAATGCTATGGTTTGTTAAAACAGCAAAAACGGTAAATGATTTTAGCATTAAGCAAAAGGAAAAACGGAACTACACCCCCGTATCCGATTTTAGAATTTATGCTGATGATTTTAAATTGCATTTAAGCGATTTGTTAGCTCAGATAATGGATACCAGCATACCCTTTACCCAAACTGAAGATGAAAACAAGTGCAGAACCTGTCCCTTTGCTGCCATTTGTGGCAGGGGATAACAGTTTGTGCCGTTTAGTATTAGGAGAGATATTAAGTATTTTAACAAGATTTAAATATCGGATTATTAAGAAGTTAGCGTCATATTTAGAATTAACTGAAGAAGCTAATCGAAGTTTTTTTAGACCCTCTCCACCTCCACCATGTTATCGTGAAAAGCGGTGCCGTGTCCCATATCTGTTTCGCGACCGCATGAAAGGACGTTTAAGGGACAGCCCTCAGCTTTCCACCAACCATTGTGAATTACAACGCACCCCCTTTTAAGGGCAAAGGTTACAAGGGCTTTTACTGTTACCTCTCCTCTATCGTTATAAACCTTAACCATATTCCCTTCCTTAATGCGCCTTAGCTCAGCATCTCTTTTATTGATTTCAACAAAGGGCTCGGGGCTAAGCATTTTGATAACCTCAAGGTTATTAAACTGGGAGTGGATTCGATTCTTTGTATTTGGGCTCATTAGATAAAGCGGATATTTTTCATCCTCGCTACCCGCACTATAACCCTCAATCAGCTTTTCGAATGTTGGGAGTGGGTTTACGCCCCATAGCTTTTCTGCTTGTGCTGAAAACAGCTCTATTTTGCCACTGGGAGTTCTAAAGATTTTATCTGAAAAAGCAATCTCTTGAAGCCCTGGTGCTAAAATTGGTTCCTCTTTTAGCTTTGCAAGCGATAGCTCAGGGAACCGATTCAACTTTTCGTTTAAAAATGCTTCTACGCCCTCATCACCTGGTGGTATAAGCACTTTTCCTACCTCATCTTTTGATAGTCCGAGCCTTAAAGCCAAGTTGTAGTAAACTTCATTTTCGGGTATCACCTCGCCCGCAGGCTCAACCACTTTTTGTTTGAGCTGAACGTATGGATTCCAATAGGAACCAATAATATCGCTTTGCTCAAACATATTTTTTGCAGGTAAAACAAGGTCAGCCTCAAGCGCTGTATCGGTAAAGAATTGCTCAACCACTACCCTAAAGTCAAGTTTTCGAAAGGCCTTTAAAACATTTGTTGTATCAGGATTTTGGGCCAATGGATTACCACGCTCAACCCATACCATTTTAAGCGGAGGATTACCGGTAGCCAGCATATCAACACCCAAACGAGCGGTGGAAATAGACCTACGAATTATCCCATCGGGCTTCTCTGGCGGATAGTAGCTTAGAGGCTCCAGTAAATCATCAAAAACATAGCTTTGTAGGTTTGCGTATTGCCAGCAAGCACCAGATTTTCCAATATTTCCAGTCAATACGGATAAGGCTAATAAACAGCGTACTGTTTGCCCACCATTGCTATATCGCTGCATTCCGTACCCCGGGATTAGGGTCATGGGCTTAATATTGCCAATTGACCATGCAAGTTTATAGATAAACTCTTCGGGAACACCCGTTATCTCCGATGCCCATAGTGATGAGCAATCCTTAACATGCTCCTTAAACTGCTCAAAACCCGATACATGCTCATCGATGAATTCTTTATCAATCCAATTATTCAGAATTAAAAGATTTGCAACGGCCAAGGCAAGCGCAGCATCGGTTCCTGGAGTGGGCTGAATTAGCAACGATGCACGTTGCGAAGAATCTGTTCTACGCGGGTCCACAACAATAAGCTGGCCTCCGTTATCAATGGATTTCCCAATGGGAATCATCTCCTGAATATTGCTCTCAGCAGGGTTTTTACCCCAGAGCACTATTAGTTTTGCGTTCTCCAAATCCCACGGAACATTATGCTTATTTTCGCCTAGGGTAAGTCGTGTTGCCTCCAGTCCCGCTGGCCAGCAAAGATTGCCATAAACAGTAGTTGCCCCTCCATATAGCTCACGCCAAAACTTTCCGCTTAGCTCATTTATTAGGCCTGACATGCCGCTAGCGGCATAAAACAATACGCTTTGCGGCCCATAATTCTCACTATAATGTTTTAGTCGTCCAACCAGTATATCGTAGGCCTCATCCCAGCTAATACGCTTAAAGTGCCCTTTGCTATCCTTCCGGTGAGGATAAATAATACGTGATAATGAATTTGCACGCTCAACGTAGCTCAACCCTTTTAGGCAGATACCCTCCGGTGTTGCTCTATTTGCAGAGTGAGGCTCAATACTTACAACCTTATCCTTTTGAACAAAAACCTTAAATGTGCAAGTACTATAGCAGTTTCGGGGGCAGGCTGTTGTGTATACTTTCATTTATGGAATAAAAGAGGTAAAAGGGGTTTAATTCTTGGTTTCGTTCCTGTACTGCCAAGCAGTAATAAACTCGCCATTTTTAAAATGATATATGGAGCCATTATCATGCTCAACCCGCGTGTAAAAAGTGATTACACCTTCAACATTAGTTACTGTGCGAGTGAGCAATATCTTATGCAATTGCACTTTTTCAACTGTCCTTTCCGACCCATATCTCTCGGTTAAATCCTCTGTTGGGACTGGCGTTCCTTGATCGGCATAAACCTGACCCATAGCCTTTTGCCTACGCATATTGGCTTCTTGCTTTAGCTCCTCTTCGCGTCGTTTTTGTTCCTCGAGCAGTCGCTTTCTAATCTGTTCTTCCTGTTGCCTAATGCGTTCTGTGTCCTTGCGAATCCTTTCCTCCTCTAGTTTTCTGACCTCTTCGCGTGCTTTTGCTTCGGCTAAAGCCCTTGCATCAGCCTCTTGGCGTTGGCGCTCAAGCTCAGCCTGAAGAGCCTTTTCCTCGGCTTTGCGTCGTTCCTCCTCAGCCAGTCGACGCTGTTCTGCTTCTTTGCGAACCCGCTCCTGCTCAGCCAAACGTGCTTCTTCCTCTGCCTTTTTGCGGGCCTCCTCGGCCAAGCGTATTTTCTCTTTTTCTTGGCGAAGAAACTCTTCCTGAAGTTTACGCTGTTCCTCCTTTGACTTAGCCTCGGCTAATTGTCGCTGCTCGGCCTCTATCCGCTTGCGCTCCAATTCTTCCTGATGTGCCTTTTCCTCGGCTTTGCGTCGCTCCTCCTCGGCAAGTCGCCGCTGTTCAGCTTCTTGGCGAACCCTTTCCTGCTCGGCCAATCGTGCTTCTTCCTCTGCCTTTTCACGGGCCTCCTCGGCCAAGCGTATTTTCTCGGCTTCTTGGCGACGCAGTTCTTCC
>CALGIR010000345.1 GCA_937915475.1 uncultured Bacteroidales bacterium | reverse complement strand
ATAAGGCTGGACGACTCTCTTAATGCCACCGCCACCGTATACGGTACGTCCGTTAGGTGTAGTATATTTAAGAGAGTCGTCCAGCCTTATGCTGTCCCTTTCCTGAAATTCGCCGTGTAGGTATCTATTGCTAATATCGTGGTAGTAATCCTCGCTTCCAAGCTCATAGGGCTTCTGTATGCTCCGACCGGTTGGGGTATAGTACCTTGCAATGGTTAGTCTTAAAGCAGAACCATCAGAAAAAAGAACCTGTTCCTGAACTAAGCCTTTACCGAACGACCTTCGCCCAATAACCTCTCCTCTGTCGTTATCCTGAATTGCTCCAGCTAAAATTTCGCTAGCTGAGGCAGAGAATTCATCAATTAGCACTGCCACAGGCGTATTTATGCATCGTCCTTTGGAATTTGAGTATACGTTCTGACGTGCACGAGCCTTTCCTTGGGTGTAAACGATTAGTTTCCCTTCGGGCAAAAATTCGTTGGCTATATTTGTTGCTTCATCAAGGTACCCGCCATTATTTCCCCTGAGGTCGATAATAATCTTCTCCATGCCCTGCTTCTGTAGTTTTTCTACAGCATTAATAAACTCGGTATAAGTAGTTCTGGCAAAGCGCGAAATCTTGATGTACCCTATCCCAGGCTCGACCATAAAGCTGATATCAATACTGTAGATTGGAATTTTGTCGCGAATTAGTTCGAAATAGATAGCATCTGGTACTCCAGACCTAGCAATCCCTAACTTTACCTTGGTCCCGTTGGGTCCTTTTAGCATCTTAACTATATCGTCTTGTGGTATGTTAACACCAGCAACTAACGAATCGTCAACACTCACAATTCTATCACCAGGTATGATCCCAACACGTTCCGAGGGGCCACTAGGAATTGTTGTAACAACAACAATTGTATCGTTTGGCATGTTAAAGGTTACGCCAATGCCATCAAATCCTCCATCTAAAGGTTCGTTCACTGCTTTAAGGTCGGAGGCTGGTATATAGACCGAATGTGGGTCAAGATTCTTAAGAAGTGTAGGGATAGTTGACTCAATAAGAACCCCCATTGCAACGGTATCCACATACTGATCTTCGATGAAGTTAAGTACGCTTGAGAGTTTATCGGTTTTTGGGTAAACCGTTAGGCTGGTTCTGCCAGATGGTTTCTTTAGCGAGAACCCTAAAAATAATCCGATAGCAAGAACTGCTGCTATTGCAAGAGGGTAGAGTATATCCTTTCTTCTATTATTGTATTCCATATCAGTCATTGGTATTTCCTTTCAAATGTAATCCATAAAAAACCTGCAACATAGCCGTTAGCTATTATTTAACGTTTTTTGTTGCTAATCCTCAAGTTTAATAATTTCAATATCTGCTCTTTGAAGCAGCTCAATCCCTTCAGTCGCCCTGTAGTCGTCGCTATATACCACTCTTCTGATACCGGCCTGAATAATTAGCTTTGAGCACTCAATGCATGGAGCAGAGGTTACGTAAAGGGTTGAGCCCTGGCTACTATTATTCGATTTTGCTACTTTTGTAATTGCATTTGCTTCGGCATGGAGAACATACTGTTTAGTGCGGCCATTCTCATCTTCACAAATATTCTCAAATCCGCTAGGGGTTCCATTGTAACCGTCGGATATAATCATTTTATTCTTCACTATAAGCGCACCTACCTGTCTGCGCTTACAATATGAGTTTTTTGCCCATATATGAGCCATCTCAAGGTATCGTTTATCAAACTCGGGTTGTTTTTCTCCGTAGGGAGGTAAGTTCTCAGATTTGTCCATATTCTATCGATTAACCTTTTGTAAGACATAATTGAAACTATCAAAGATATTAATTATTGTGGCTACAATACAAAACAAGCCTTAACCAAAAATGGTTTAAGGCTTGTTTAAAATTTGTACCCGGAGCCGGGATCGAACCGGCACAGTATTGCTACCACTGGTGTTTGAGACCAGCGCGTCTACCAATTCCGCCATCCGGGCGAGATAGAATATTTTGGTTTGCGAATATAGTAGGTTTTTTTCTTCTGGGCAATAGTTTCTTTTTAATTGTGCCCAACAATGAGCTCTTTATACTACTTTGCCAATGAGTTTTGGTTTAGCAGTTTTTTTGGCGGTGCTGTATATTCCATCCGCATCAATGCCACACTCTTTGTATAATTCTTGGGGGGTTCCATGATCGAGGAATCTATCTGGTATACCCAATCGGAGTACTCTGGATGAAAAACCATTGTCGTTTAACCATTCCAGAACGGCAGAGCCAAATCCACCCTGTACAGTTCCATCCTCAACGGTAATAATTGTTTCAAATCGTTTCCCAATATGGGCCAATAGTTTGGCATCTAAGGGTTTTGCGAATCGCATATCGTAATGCGCAATGCTTATCCCATCTTCGGACAATTTCTTCACCGCTTCAGCAGCATTAATACCGATGGGGCCAAGTGTGAGGATTGCCATATCGTTACCCTCTCGTAGCATTTTACCTGTGCCCACTTCAATTGTTTTGAAAGGCTTCTTCCAATCAACCATTGAACCCCTACCTCTTGGATACCGAATGCTCCATGTGCCCATGTCGCTTTGCTGTGCAGTGAACATCATGTTCCTAAGTTCCTCCTCGTTCAAAGGGGAGCATATGGTGATATTGGGTATAGCTCTCATATAGGCAATATCGAATACGCCATGATGCGTGGCTCCGTCTTCACCAACAATACCTCCTCTATCTAGGCAAAAAATAACGTTGAGGTTTTGCAAGGCTACATCGTGAATCATCTGGTCGTAGGCGCGTTGCATAAACGATGAGTAAATATTGCAAAACGGAACTAAACCCTCTGTAGCCAAACCTGCAGCAAAGGTTACTGCATGCTGTTCGGCAATGCCCACATCAAAGGTTCGCTCCGGCAACTCTTTCATCATAATATTTAGTGAACAACCGCTTGGCATTGCAGGGGTAATACCAACTATGCGCTTATTTAGTTTGGCAAGTTCTAGTACGGTGTGTCCAAAAACATCCTGAAATTTTGGCGGTCTTGGTTTATCAGTGGATACAATAATTCGTTCGCCTGTTGTTTTGTTGAAGGGGCCAGGAGCGTGCCAAGCAGTTTGGTTAATTTCAGCGGGGCTAAATCCTTTGCCTTTTACGGTAACGCAATGTAGCAGCTTAGGTCCAGGAATGTTTTTTAGATCATTAAGCACTTGGGTAAGGTAAATTACATCATGGCCATCAATTGGACCAAAATACCTAAACCCAAGCGACTCGAAAAGGTTGCTTTGTTTTAATAGCGTTGATTTTACAGCATTCTCTAGCTTTTGCACCATTGACCGTGCGCTTGGCCCTACCTTATTAAACCTGCCAAGTAGATCCCAAACATTTGTCTTAACCCTATTGTAGGTCTGCGATGTTGTAATGTCGAGGAGATATTCTTTGAGAGCACCCACGTTGGGGTCGATAGCCATGTTGTTATCATTGAGAATAACCAATAGGTTAGAATTAAGCGACCCCCCATTATTAAGTCCCTCAAAAGCCAGCCCGGCGGTTAGCGAACCATCACCAATAATGGCAACAGTTTGCCTATCCTCATTCTTTAGTTCCGAAGCAATAGCCATTCCTAAACCCGCAGAAATTGATGTAGAACTATGTCCAGTACCAAATGCATCATATTCACTTTCGCTTCGTTTGGGAAACCCGCTAATGCCATTATACTTACGATACGTATAAAATAGGTCTCTTCTGCCGGTAAGTATTTTATGACCATAGGCCTGATGGCCAACATCCCATATTAGCCTATCGTTTGGTGTGTTGAATACATAGTGAAGGGCAACGGTAAGCTCAACCACACCTAGGCTTGCACCAAAATGCCCGGGGTTCGATGAAACAACATCGATAATGAATTGTCTGAGCTCGTTGCTTAAATCCACAAGATTTTCAACCTTAAGTTTTTTAAGATCATCAGGTGAATTAATTTGACTCAGAAGGGGAAACTGCATTTCAAACGTTGTTTTAAGAAGTGCAAAGTTAAAACAAATTTATCAAAATAAAGTTTCAAAAAGAATTGGCGTGTAGGTTTGTGCTTTATGGTTTAGCGGTTTAACGATTATTTTGGCATAATAGCTTGTTGATAAAATCTTTATAAGGATTAGCAATAAAAAAACGGTATCACTGTCAATTTTGATATATTTGCTTCATTCAAATAATTAACTAAAAATACAGGGATGAATTTCACAAGGCATAAAATAATAGTGATTGTTCTAATAGGCATATTTATTCAATCGTGTGTGCCCGCTAAAGAGTTTCAGGCGCTGCAGGATAGGAATATTAAATGCGAGGAGGAACGGGAACGCTATTTTACTGAAAACGAGACGTTGGAAAAGAAGAATAAGGAGTTGGTGTCGGAACTTAGGATACGTAAAGATGAACTTGAGCAACTTTTGGCCGATAGCACATCAAGGGCAATTGAACTGTCGAGGCTAAAGGATGATAATGCCAAGTTAGCAAATCGTTATACTGATTTACAGAGTGTTCAGGAAAGTTTTATGGCAGGTACTCAAAAAGAGTCTCGTAGGGTTTTGGCTCAATTGCAGGCAACGCAAGAAGAGCTCCAAGAAAAGGGGGATGCCTTAAAGGAGCTTGAGCGTCAGCTGAACTTAAGGCGAAAAAATCTTGAGGAGCTCCAATCATACCTAAGCGAGTTAAAAGGCGATCTTGACGAAAGGAACACAAGGATTCAGGAAATGGAGAGCATATTGGCGCGAAAGGATTCTGCAGTTATGGCTCTTCGCCGTAAGGTTTCCGATGCACTATTTGGCTTCGAGGGAAAAGGTTTAAGCGTGCAGCTTAAGAATGGGAAGGTATATGTTTCGCTTGATGAGCAGCTGATGTTTAAATCGGGGAGTCATGTTGTTGATGCCAACGGAATAAAAGCGCTAAGGCAGCTAATTCCTGTGTTGGAACAAAATCGGGATATTAATATTGTTGTTGAAGGCCATACTGATGACGTGTCATTTCCTAAAAGGGGCGAGTTGGAAGACAATTGGGATTTAAGCGTTAAGCGGGCTACATCAATTGTACGAATACTTTTAGATAAATCGAAAATTGAACCCGCACGTATTTCGGCTTCAGGTCGAAGCCAATACCATCCTGTTGACCCACAGAAAACCTCAGCAGCAAGGCAAAAGAACCGTAGAACAGAGATTATTCTTACACCAAAACTCGACGAACTTTTTGAGATACTAGAGGCTAACTAATCCTTTTTTGCATTTACTTCATGGCTTTAAATAGCCCAATCCCTTAATTATTGCTTCCTAAGGTTTTGGGCTATTTTGTTTTCCGCCTTTACGGGGTTGATAATTACTGGGTTTTTTTTAACTTGCCTGCAATTTAAAACCCTAAAACCATGAAGAAAAGGATTGTTATTACCGCTTGCCTTACGGTAGTGGTTGCGCTTACGGTTTATCTTTCAGTTCCCCAAAATCACTATATAGTTAAAGCGTTAATACATCAGAAACCCAAAATTTATCACAACACCATTTTTGCTAATAGGCTTGTAAAGGTGGGTGAACCAGACCCCTGGCAAACCGATTCCTTATTCGATGCTTACCATTTAACCGACAACCAGCTAAAAGCACTTGACAGTTATAAAACGGTTGCTCTTTTGGTTGCGCGCGATTCTCTACTGCTTTTTGAGTCGTATTGGGATGGATATGGTCCCCATTCCTATTCAAACTCTTTTTCGATGGCTAAGAGCATTGTTGGTCTGCTAGTTGGTTGTGCTCTCGACGACGGGTTTATTGAAAGTCTTGATCAGCCAGTTTCTGATTTTATTCCTGAGTTTGCACAAGGAGACAAAGCCAACATTACCATAAGACATTTGCTGACCATGAGTTCAGGCTTAAGCTGGAATGAGGCTTATTCTAGTCTTTTCTCAACAACAACACAAGCCTACTATGGCAAGTTTTTAAGAAAGCTTGTAACCAATCAAAAAGTTATTGATGAACCTGGTAAGGAATTTAATTATCTAAGTGGTGATACACAGCTGCTCTCGATTGTTTTATCGGAAGCAACTGGCAAAACCGTAGCCGATTACATGTCGGAGAAAATCTGGAGTAGGATAGGGGCCGAGCAAGATGCGATGTGGAGCCTCGATAGAGAAGGCGGAATTGAAAAGGCCTACTGCTGCTTCAATAGTAATGCAAGAGATTTTGCCCGAATAGGGCGTTTAGTGCTAAATTACGGTGAATGGGATGGTGAACAGATCGTATCGAGAGAATACCTAGAAGAGACTTTGCAACCAACAACTTACCTTGCCGACAAAGAGTTGGGAGGCATTCCAACAGAACGTTATGGACATAAATGGTGGTTTACTACGCATCGTAATCATCAGGTGATTTTTGCCAGAGGAATTCTAGGTCAGTATATCTTCATTATTCCCGACTTAGATTTGGTTGTTGTAAGACTAGGGCACTCACGCGATGATGAGAGGATTGGTGGTCAACCTCTCGATATTTTCGTTTATCTTGATATCGCCATGGATATTAATGATGAATTTGACTAAGTTTTTAAACCTGATTAATTTTTGGACTTGATTAAATGGAAAAACTACGCGTAAAGTTATTAGCATTCCCTGCTGCGGATATTAAGGTATTTACTAAGGCCAAGAGACGCCTACAGAAGCTGTTTAGACAGGATATGGTTGAGTTTGTTGATAAGGATCCAGAAGTGCTTGTTTTTCTTACAGGAGGTTCCGAAAGAATAGCGTTGCAATCGGTTCAAGAGTTTGGGTTCTATCTTTTAATTGCTTCAAATATCGACAACTCCTGGGCAGCAGCTACTGAGGTTAAGGCATGGATGAATCAGAACAATATAGCAAGCATGCTGGTTGATCAGAATAGCGGAATGGCCATTGAACTTGTTGACCATTTACATAAGGTAAAAAATGGGATTAAGCGTTTAAAGGGCAAACGCTTTGGACTGGTTGGTGAGGCTTCAGATTGGCTTGTAAATTCAAGTGTAGACCCCTTTGTTATTAAGACAAAGTTAGGCATTGACCAGGTTAACATCCCTTGGAGTAGTGTTGAAATAAACGATTACCGGGAAGTATCTGCTGATTTTCTTAATTTTTTTAATACACAGGGAATTGAAGGTTTAACTGGTTCGGGTCGAGTTTATGAGGCTTTATCGGATTTGATTCGTAAATATGAGCTGCACGCTTTAACTGTTGAATGTTTTCCCCTTATACAGAAGAGCAATGTTACTGCGTGTTTAGCCCTGTCAAAACTGTCGATGGATGGAATTCCGGCTGGATGCGAGGGTGATAATTGCAGCATGTTAGGCATGATGATAGCAAAAGAACTATTTGGTATTGTACCCTGGATAGCCAATACATCTTTTGTTGATCCTGTAAAAAAACAGATTACTTTCTCTCATTGTACCGCTCCAGCAAACCTGCTAAAAGATTTTGAGTTCGATACCCATTTCGAATCGGGGAAAGGGTTAGCCATTAAAGGGAACCTAAAGGCCGATAAGGTAACAATCGTTCGGTTCGACCATACTCTAAGTAAAATGTTTGTGGGTGAGGGTTTTGTTGAGTGCTCAGAGAATAAAAACAGAAAGGGAATGTGCAGAACGCAATTATTGGTAAATGTTAAAGATTCAACCATTAACTATTTCTTAAACGAGCCATTGGGAAACCATCATCTGGTTATTCCAGCTGATTTTACTCTGGGATTTGAGTTAGCCGCTCGAATGCTTAAAATGGCATTGGTATAGTAAAAGCCGCAAAAGTAGCTTTTACTATACGGTTAAAACTTCTTGTTCTTTCTTATCGAGTAACTCCTCTACTATTTTGTTGTAGGTATCTGTTAATTTCTGAATCTCAACTTCTGTATTTTTTGCAAGGTCTTCTGCAAGCCCATCTTTTTGTAGCTTTTTAATTCCCTCGTTAGCATCTCTTCGTGCATTACGAATACTAACCCGAGCATTTTCGCCTTCACTTTTAACCTGTTTTACAAGTTGCTTTCTGCGATCCTCAGTTAAAGCTGGTACTGCAATACGAATAACTTCGCCATTATTCTGAGGGTTAAATCCGAGATTGGCAGTAAGGATTGCTTTTTCAATGGGTCCAATCATTGCTTTTTCCCAGGGTTGAATGGTAATGGTTCGTGCATCAAGGGTACCAACGTTTGAAACTTGCTGTAGTGGAGTGAGTGTGCCATAGTAATCAACCATAACTCCAGAAAGCATAGCAGGATTAGCCTTACCTGCTCTAATAGTTTTAAGTTCTTCTTCGAGGTGAGTAATGGCGTTTGCCATCCCCTCCTTTGCCTCTTCGATATAAAAATTAATTTCTTCCATGGTTTTATGTATTTTGGGTACTAAAATATTTAATTTTTTATCAATGTACCAATATTTTCACCTAAAACAACTTTTTTTAAGTTTCCCTCTGTGTTCATATCAAATACGATTATTGGCAGATTATTCTCACTACACATAGTAAATGCGGTAAGATCCATAATCCTTAATTTTTGTTCGTAAGCATTATTAAAGGTAAGGTCTTTAAACTTTTTAGCCTTTGGGTTAATCTCAGGATCAGAGTCGTATACTCCATCAACTCTTGTTCCCTTGAGAAGTACTTTAGCCTCAATTTCAACCCCCCTTAATGCCGAAGCACTATCGGTAGTAAAAAAAGGATTGCCTGTACCACCAGCAATTATAGCAGTATAGCCTTCGCTAAATGCATGCAAAACTTTTGCTTTTGTATAAAGTTCACCAATAGGCTCCATTTTTGTGGCTGTAAATAGCTTTACTTTTCCGCCAAGTGCTTCAATAGTGCTTTGTAGGGCAAGGCTATTTATGATGGTAGCTAACATTCCCATTTGATCGCCCTTAACACGGTCAACTCCTTTTGATAAGCCACTTAGTCCTCTGAAGATATTTCCCCCTCCAATTACAATTGCTATCTCAACGCCAAACTCAGAGATTTCATTGATTTGTTTCGCGTATGAGTTAATAACATGGGGGCTTATTCCATTATTTTCGTTCCCCATTAGTGCTTCACCGCTTAGTTTGAGGAGTATTCGTTCGTATTTCTTCATAATTTACATGGTTAGATACTGTAAAAATAGCAAAAATGTTGTTGGTGCAGTAATAGATTGTAAGGTTTTTGCTATATATAACAAAAAAGCTACCAGATTACCTGATAGCTTCTTTTGAATTAAGTTCTTATTTTTAAGCGTTAAGCGAAACGCGTTTAAATCCAGTAACTTTTAAGTCCTTATCAATACTCTTAAGGTAGCTGGCAATATTCATTTTGCTATCCTTAATAAAATCTTGATTCATAAGGGTATTTTCCTTAAAAAACTTTTGGAGTTTTCCTTGAGCAATCTTGTCGAGAATATTCTCGGGCTTGCCTTCCAAGCGAGCCTGTTCTCTTCCAATTTCAAATTCTTGTTTACGAATTTTCTCAGGAACATCTTCTGCATCAATAGATACAGGATTCATTGCAGCAACTTGCATAGCAATATCTTTCCCAACTTGTTCGCTAACATCTACTTTGTTGAAGGCAACAATAGCTGCCAATTTATTGCCAGGGTGTATGTAGTATACAACTTTTTCGCCTTCAATCTTATCGAAGTATGAGAGCTCAAATTTTTCACCAGTAACACCAGACTGTTCAAATACAAGATCTTGAATTTTTCTTCCGTCAACCACAATATTCTTAAGGGCTTCGAGATCAACAGGGAGATTTTCAAGAGCAGCATTTAAAATTTTTGTTGCTAGACCAATAAAACTTTCATTTTTGGCAACAAAGTCAGTTTCACAGTTAAGAACTACTAGTGCCCCATTTTTACCATCAGTAGTAATTGCGGCAAGAGCAGCCCCCTCTCCAGCATCGCGCTCGGCACGTTTATTTGCAATAGCCTTACCGCGTTCACGGATAAGCTCAACCGCTTTGTCGAGATTACCATTTGACTCGGTAAGGGCATCTTTGCAGTCCATCATGCCCGCTCCGGTTAACTTTCTGAGTTTTACTATATCGGCTGTTTTTACTTCAGACATTGTATTATTAATTTATCAGTTAAAGATATTATTCTTCGGTTTTCTTTTCTTCTTTTGCTTCTGCTTCCACCACCTTTTCTATCTTCTCTTCCTTTTTAGCTGGTACAACTTTTGCTTTCTCCTTCTTTTCTTTTTTTCCTTCCTCTTTAGCTGGTGCTGCTTCTGCTTTTACCTTTTTCTCTGTCTTCTCTTCTTTCTTAGCTGGCACCACTTCTGCCTTTACCGGCTTTTCTGTTTTCTCTTCTTTTTTTGCTGGTGCTTCTTGTGGTTTCTCCTTTTTCTCTGTAGTTGCTTTCTCGTCCTTAGGTGTTATTTTAGCTTTTGTTGTCTTAGCACTTTTCCTTGCACGCGTACGAGTTGGCTTTTCGCCTTGGCTTTCTTGGGTTTTCGCAGGTTCCTTATCTTTTTCGATTTTTCTTTCCTCAAGACCTTCGTTAATGGCCTTTACCATTATGTCAACTATTAAAGAAATCGATTTAGAGGCATCATCATTAGATGGTATAATAAAGTTGATTGGAGTAGGATCACAGCAGGTATCAACCATTGCAAAAACCGGAATATTTAGTTTTGTAGCTTCACTAACAGCAATGTATTCTTTCTGCACATCAACCACAAAAAGTGCAGCAGGAAGCCTTGTAAGATCAGCAATGGAACCAAGGTTTTTCTCAAGTTTAGCTCTTTGACGGGTAACCTGAAGTCTTTCTCTTTTTGAAAGATGATTGAAGGTGCCCTCGGCTAACATTTTATCGATGGTTGACATTTTTTTAACTGCCTTACGGATAGTTGGGAAGTTGGTAAGCATACCACCAGGCCAGCGCTCAGTTACGTAGGGCATATTTACTTCACTTACCTTTTCGGCAACAATATCTTTAGCTTGCTTTTTGGTAGCAACAAACAAAACTTTACGTCCAGATTTGGCAATTTGTTTTATTGCTGCAGCTGCCTCATCAATTTTGATGGCAGTTTTTTGTAAATCGATAATATGAATTCCATTGCGCTCCATGAAGATATAGGGAGCCATTTTGGGGTTCCATTTCCGCTTAAGGTGACCAAAATGCACACCGGCATCGAGGAGTTCTTTAAAATCAGTTTTTGGCATTTTCTTTGATTAAAATTAGTTAAATAATGGCAATCACTTGGTAGTTTCGTGTTCTCGAAAGTCCGAGCAATTTACAGCATATGCTGTTTGCCAAATAATTGATAAAAAACGATTAACGTTTGCTAAATTGAAATTTCTTCCTAGCTCCTGGTTGACCTGGTTTCTTGCGCTCTACTTCACGAGGGTCGCGAGTCATAAAACCATTGGCTTTTAGCACAGGTTTGTTTTCTGCGTTTAATTCAACAAGAGCCCTAGCTATGCCTAACCTCAAGGCTTCTGCTTGACCTTTGGTTCCACCACCACCTAGGTTTGCTTTAACATCGTAGCTACCCAATAGGTTAAGAACCTCGAAGGGCTGCTTAACTACATACTGAAGAAGTACGGAGGGAAAATAGTCATTTAAATCTTTACCGTTAATGGTAACGTTCCCTTTACCATCCCGAAGGTAAACACGTGCTACAGCGCTTTTTCTTCTACCGGTTGTATTAATTACCTGCATAGCTGTTATTTAATTGAGTTTAACTTAAGTTCTTTGGGCTTTTGAGCCTCATGCTTGTGCTCGGCTCCAGCGTAAACGTACAGATTTCTGTACATCTCTGATCCAAGTCGACTTTTGGGAAGCATACCCTTAACGGCGTGTTCAATAATAGCCGTAGGCTTATTGAGTAGCCAATCCTCTGGGGTTGCGCTGCGTTTACCACTAGGGTAACCTGTATAATGGTAATACAGTTTCTCGGTCATCTTACTTCCTGTAAGACGCACCTTTTCGGCGTTGATAACTATTACATTATCTCCACAATCTACGTGGGGTGTAAAGCTGGGCTTGTATTTGCCTCGCAAAATTTTTGCAACCTTGCTAGCTAAACGGCCCAACACCTCATTTGTTGCATCAACAACAATCCACTCTTTCTCTACTGTGGCATCGTTGGCCGATACTGTTTTGTAACTAAGTGTGTTCACGTTTTAAACTCCTTTGTTTTAAGTTAATACCTGTTTTCGATGCTTGATCTAAACGGTTATAATAAGCGGGATGCAAAAATACAGCTATTTATTTAAACTCCAACACAAACAATTAATTAATTTTTTTTGAGTTCATTTACTCATTAGCTTTCTTTGTTATCTTTACATGATTTTATTAAGTATGAAACCCCTTCTCCCCCTCAAAATACATAGAAAGATATTCATTGGTAGCGGTCTGCTCGCTATTGTAAGTTTACCATTCTCCAAGTTTACGCTTACTATAGCTCTTATGGTGTTTACTGCAAATTGGTTACTTGAAGGACAATGGCAACCAAAATGGATTAGACTAAAATCCAATTATTCTGTTTTTTTCTTTTTCGGGCTTTATTTTTCGTTGTTTTTTGGTTTGTTGCTAACGCACAATTTAATCTATGGGATTAAGGAGATAACCCAAAAGTTGCCCTTATTGCTTATCCCCCTTGTTTTTGCATCTACCAAACCTGTAACTAAACGAGAAAAGCACATATTGTTAGGAACCTATGTGCTGGCCGTTTTGGTTTACTCTTTATTTAGCCTCTATATCTTTTTTTCAAATTACTGTGGTTTTGGCAATCTAAGGGAAATTTCCCCATTCGTATCTCATATTAGATTTTCATTAATGGTTAATATCAGCATAGCCATTGTGATATGGTGTATGAGTAGTTTAAGGTCTTTATCTAAGGTTAAACTTTTTTTTGGAGCTATACTGCTTTCTTGGTTTGCTGTTTACCTATTCATCTTACAATCCCTAACTGGTATTGTAGTTTTAATACTTATGGTTTCGCTTTATTGTGTTTACTATGCGTTTAAACTTGAGAAAAGAGTTTATAAGGTTTCCATTGCGTTTGGGTTCCTTTTGCTTTGGGTAACCGCCATTTCGTACATAGTTTTAAATGCAAGAGAATATTTTGGAAATAGGCAACAGGTTAGTGAGTTAGCACTAAATGAAAGGACAGAAAACGGAAATCTCTACAAGAATAATCTAAACTATATTCAGTATGAAAATGGTAATTTGGTTTGGGTTAATGTATGCAGAGAGGAACTGGAGAAGGAGTGGAATGCCAGAAGTAGCATAAAGTATACTGATAAGGATAAACTTAATCAGCCCATTTCTTCTACACTGATTCGGTACTTAACTTCAATGGGTTTGAATAAAGACTCTGTTGGGGTGTGGAACTTATCCGAAGAAGATATTGCTTTTATTGAGCAGGGTGCAACAAATGTAATGTTTAAGGAGCATAGAATAGGTTTCTATCCCAGGTTATATCAGACATTCTGGGAGATAGATCAGTACAGAATATACGGGCAAGTGAGTGGGAGTAGTTTGGTTCAAAGGTATGTTTTTGCTAGGGCTGGGGTAAATATATTTTTAAATAACTTTTGGTTTGGTGTGGGCACAGGCGATTTAATAGACGTTTTTGAGGATTTTTATAAAGATAACGAGCCTAAACTTAAACCCGAATTTTGGTTTTTAAGCCATAACCAGTTTTTAACTCAAGCAGTGCAAGTTGGTTTTGTTGGCCTTCTAATTTTTATTTGGGGTTGGTTTTATCCATTATACCAACAAAGAAAAAAAATTGATTTATTATCGCTCGTATTTTTTTTAATTATCACTTTGTCAATGCTTAACGAAGATACCTTGCAAACACATACTGGCGTCTCGCTAACTGCTTTCTTCTATGGGTTATTATTCTTTAGCGTGGATAACAAAAAAGGTATATGAGTAAAAGGCGTAAAAATATTTTAGGAGAAGATTTTTTTAGGGAGAATGCTTTAAGCATTGCACCTAGTTTATTAGGATGCGAAATTTTTCGTCGCTTTGATGATGGAGCTGTTAAAAACTTTATGATTACTGAGGTTGAAGCCTATGGCGGTGAGGAGGATCTCGCCTGCCATGCAAGCAAGGGGAGAACAAAGAGAACTAGTACAATGTACCAGTCTGGTGGCCATGTGTATGTGTATCTTATTTACGGAATGCACTGGATGCTAAATATAGTAACCGCAGAGGAAGGGTCACCCCAAGCAGTACTGATTAGAGGACTAGTTGGATGCAATGGACCAGGGCGTTTAACCAAATTGCTTAAAATTGATGGTTCGCTAAATGGTAGTCACCTTGATGAACTTGATGATTTTTGGATAGAAAAAGCCCAGCAAAAAATAAAATATAATGCTGGGCCACGTATAGGAGTTGATTACGCAGGAGACTATTGGTCAAATGTTCCCTGGCGTTTTTGGATTGAACCCTAAAGAGGGTTAGCCTACAATTTTTTCGCCATTTACTATTCGCGCAACCTGTTTGTTTAGTGAATCCCAGGTTGAATTGAGCATTTTTGGCCCAATTGTTTCAATAACTTTTCCAGATAGTAATGCACCAATCTCTCCGCTTTGCTCAAGCGATAATCCCTTTGCTTGTCCGTATAGAAACCCTGAAGCATACATATCGCCAGCTCCAGTTGTATCAATTGATTTTGCTTTTACCACACCAATCTTACAGGTATAATCACCCGATTTTATCATTGAACCTTTTGCACCTAGTTTCACCACAGCAATTTTTACAATCGATGCTATTTTCACAAGAGCATCTTCGGGAGTCATGCCCGTAAACGCTTTTGCTTCCTCCTCATTGGCAAAGACTATGTCTACGTACTCTTTAACAATCCTTTTAAGAAAATCAATGTTTTCCTCAACAACATTATAACTTGCAAGATCCAGCGAAACAGTTAACCCTGCTTGTTTGGCAAGTATAAGCGCTTTTTCAATTAGCGCATGGTTTTGCACAAGGTATCCCTCGATATGGAAATAGGTATGTCCTTTAAATTGATCAATGTTAATATCTTCAGGATTCAGTTCAATAGCTGCGCCAAGGTTAACGGCAAACGTACGTTCCGAATCTGGTGAAACTAGGGCAAGTGCTCTCCCTGTTAAGTTTTTGCCTTTTAGCAGTGTTGTGCTGGTACCCGTTTTTATCATATCCTCAAGGAAGAACTTCCCTATATCATCGTTTCCAACCTTACCGATAAAAGCGGTATTGGAGCCCAGATTGGCCAGCCCATTAATGGTGTTAGCAGCACTTCCTCCTGATGCCAGTGTTTGCTTAAGATTTTTGGTTTTTACCATTGCATTATTAATGGTTTCTTCATTAACAATCTGCATGCTTCCCTTTGGCAGGTTAAGTTCGCTAAGCAAGTTATCGCTTTCCAAACTAGTCATAATATCAACTAGCGCATTTCCAATTCCTAGTATACTTGTCATCTTTAAAATATTTAGTTCAAAATAGAATGGCAAACTTACAATTTTTAATCATTGTTGTCCGATTAAAAAAAATACATTAATGCAGAAACCCTGCTTTTACTGGTCAAATCACCCATATCTAATATCCGGGGCTTTGCCCCAGACCC
>CALGIR010000344.1 GCA_937915475.1 uncultured Bacteroidales bacterium | reverse complement strand
GCTTAGCAGTTTAATCACTGTAAATAGGGATGAACAAAAAACTTATTTCCCAACATTTGCTCTTTTCAGAGTTATCCAAACGCTAGGGGCGTACGGGTATAGAGGTTTTTTTGAGCGACGTGCACATTTTCTCCAAAGCATACCCTTGGCAGCTTTTAACATCCAACATCTTATTCCTCAAGTTGATTCCTCTTTACTTCAACTTCCTTATCTCTTTGACATTCTTAATCAGGTTTCGGCAAAGTACTCGTCACCCTCAAACCAATCCGATGCATTTAATGGATTAACAGTTGAGGTTACCAGCTTCTCATACAAAAAAGGCTATCCTGCAGAGCACCCAACGCATGGAGGAGGTTTTGTTTTCGATTGTAGAGCACTGCCTAACCCTGGCAGGTTAGATGAGTATAAAATGCAAACGGGGCTAGATGCACCCGTAGTTAAACACCTTGAAGAGCACCAAGAAATAGCTCAGTTTTTTAGTGACGTTTGGGGTTTGGTTAACAATTCCGTAGATGTGTATGCAAAAAGAGGATTTAAACACCTATCGGTTTCGTTTGGTTGTACTGGGGGGCAGCATCGTTCTGTATACATGGCCAGCCGATTTGCCAGAGAACTTCAGCAGAAGTATAGCAGGGTAAGAGTTTTGCTTTATCACAGAGAAATTAAAGGTTAATATGGGGGATTATGGGGAAAAAGTTGTGCAAAAAGGACGTAAGCCATAAAGCTGAAAAAGCAGATACGAAGTATTCGTGCAAAAAATGTGGCCTAAGCTCCAATAAGGAGAAGAAGCTTTGCAAACCTGTTATAAGATAATGTGAGTCAGATGAAGGCAATGATACTAGCCGCAGGCATGGGGACAAGGCTTAAGGAGTACACCCAAAATAAGCCAAAGGCACTGGTTGAGGTAAACGGCAGGCCTTTGATTGCACACGTAATATCAAAGTTGGTTGAGCATGGGTTTACAACAATTGTGGTTAATGTTCACCATTTTGCCAATCAGCTTATCGAATATCTTCAGGATAATAGCTTTGGGGTTGAGATACTAATTTCCGACGAGTCGCAGCAGCTTCTCAATACTGGCGGGGGTATTATTAATGCCCAACAATTTCTCAGTGGCAACAAGCCATTTCTGGTGCATAATGTTGATATTATTTCTGACATCAACCTGAGCATGCTCTATAATCATCATGTAGCCAAAAATCCATTGGTAACCCTAGCTGTTGCAAGGCGAGAGTCGACGCGACAGTTCCTTTTTGATAAGGACATGAAACTAGTTGGGTGGAAAAACCTTAAAACTAACGACCAAATCATAGTAAAGCCAGATAGTGCAGCAGAGGAGTTTGCCTTTTCGGGGATACACGTAATTAGCCCCTCCATATTTAAGCTGATTAAGCAGAGAGGCGCATTCTCAATTGTTGATACCTACCTTGATTTATGCAGAAACCACCCCATTTTAGGGTACGACACAACTGGCAATTACCTATTAGATGTGGGGAAAGTGGAGAGTTTGGCGCAGGCTAGTCGGTTTTTGGGAAAGGGCTAGTAAAACGGCTGGGGATTGGTAAAGTGCTGGAGATTGGAACATCGTCATCAGCCCACAGTAAAGTGATAAATTGGAACAAAAAAGTTGCCGATACTGCTTAGAAACCAGCATTTTTTACACCCTTTGTTAGCGGCTGACTTTTCCTTTTTCAATTTTTTTTTAAATGCTCTTTTAAAACTAAAAAACCATTGTAAACTTAACAATTCGTTACAATTTAATAACTTTCTTAACACAAACCCCTTTATTAGATTTAATAAGTACAAAATAAACACCAGAATTTAAATTCTCAAGGCTTATAGTTGCTGAACGACCTTCGAATATTTGACTTTTCACCATTTTCTGAAGATTAAAAACTTTTACATCATATGTTGAATATTCATAAAATTCAATGTTAATATAATTACTTGTGGGATTTGGATAAATTCGTGTGCTGCTATTCAGATTCGGTATTTCATTTGTTGATGTTATAGTTTCATTTCTCATAATTAATCCATTTGTTCCAACAATAAAACCAACATTATTTATTATGAAAAAAGAGAGTAAATCATGATTTAACCCTGCTATATTAATTTTCTCAAATCTATTCTCACTTATAATAAAACGGTAAAAAAGAGAGTTTTTCCCAATGATGTAGAATTCATTTTCATTCGCAAAGAAACAATTATAGATGGGTTGTTGGTTTGGTCGAAGAGTATCAAAACTAAAGTTCTCGAAACTGTTACCGCCATTAAAAGACAAGTAAACTTCATAATAAGAGCTAATAATAACCTTCTCTTCATCTAAACTATTTATTTTCATAAAAGGGGTCTCAATGGCTCCCTCAATTTGCTCCCAACTACCTCCAAAATCAGAAGACTTTAAAAGGATATTCTCAGAACCCAATAGGAGCGAAAGTTCCTCCAGCGGCAAATACAACATTGCTGTTTTTAACGATGTTAATAGCGTTCATCTCATAATAAACATTTTTAACACTCCAGTTTAAACCACCATTAGAAGTTTTCAAAATATATCCGACTGCATACATTATCCAGAAATCTGGGATAACAATATAGGTGCCTGCAGCCATAAATCCGTTTTGTTCATCTTTAAAACTTATTTCCTTAAAGTCAATAACCTCCTCACCCAAATTTGGTACATTCAATTTTGACCAAGTAAACCCACCATCAATAGTTTTACAAATTGTTTTATTTGGTCCAGATGCATAACCAATATCTGATGAAACAAAAGCAATGCTACTGAAATTGTAGTTTGTTTCAATATACTCCCAACTATCACCACCATCCAAGGTTTTTAAAACAAAGTTGTCACCGCAAGCATAGCCAATACTTTCGGTTGGGAAATCTATTGCTTTTAATGATGGGTATTGCCCATTTGATACGATTTCCCATTGAGCATTTACTGCATTACAAAACATTGTAAGGATTAGAAACAGGATTAAATTTTTCATGAGTTAAGGTTTTTGGTTAATTACTTGTAGGATATCTAATAAGATTGTTAAAAGTTTAAATTCAAAAACAAAAAAATATGTAAGATAAATTACTTATGGTCTTTGAACCTGTTTATTGAATTCCAGAAAGTTAAATCTCTCCAATTTCGTGTATTCATAAAAAAACTTCATCTACCCAACCAAAAGAAAAAAATCATCCATATCATCCTATTCCCCAGTAATAACCAGATATATTCTGGCTTCCCATTTTTTATCGTTTATTAAAACGATTTGATAATGCTTATTCAAATATAGTAAAAACTACAGTTCGAATGTCCAATTTATTTAACAGTGCTCAAGTATATTTATAAAGTTCGACTCAACCCAAAATTGACATTTCAAACTACTCTTTTCTAGATAATTCAAAAACGCACCTTGAAAACTGAGGTTTATAACAATTGTTGTATTTTGAAAAGTTTCGGATGAATATGCTAATTTATGTAAGTTTTTCCGCATATTTGTATTACATACTTTACCTAAAAACCTAAAATATGAAAAAAAATACACTTCTTTTTACTCTACTACTAGCTGTATTTACTGTATTTGGACAATTTGAAAGTTCAAGTAGTTCTGAAATTATGTCTACTAAAAAAGCAATTGACACAAAATCGCAAAACAAAGATGCTAAAGGAAACATAAAATCGGTTATCACAGCACCATGGAGTACCGATTTTGCTGATAACGTTATTCCTGCAGGTT
>CALGIR010000343.1 GCA_937915475.1 uncultured Bacteroidales bacterium | reverse complement strand
CAGGCGATTTATACTACACCATTACCCAAGGGGGCAACCCAGTGCCTGGGTTTAGTACCCAAACCAACAATGGCACATTTACTCCGCTTGAGCCAGGCGTATACATTATAGAGATTACCGATGACAATGGGTGCGGGCCTTTACTTTCAGAGGAACTTACCGTAATAGAGCCCAACGCAATTGAAGTTACCACTGAAATTTCCAATGCGCTTTGCAATGGAGACAATGGATCGTTTACTGCACTGGCCATTGAGGGTACACCACCCTACACATATATACTTGAGGATATTAGCAATGTGACAATCGATACTCAAATTGGCGATGTTGACGAGTGGGTAAGTTTTGCTGATATTCCAGCGGGCGACTACACGCTACTCGTTAACGATGCAAACAGTTGTCAAATATCAACAATAATTACAATAGCAGAGCCCAATGAGGTAACCGTTAGCATAACAACCACAGAGAGCCCTACCTGTGATCCGGATGGCACATCAACAGCTGGAATAATCATTGTTGAAGCGCAAGGGGGAAGTGATTCTTACATATATACCATCTATAGAAATGGTGCTTACCTAAGCGATAATACCGATGGTATTTTCAATAACCTTGCTGCCGGCGATTATTACGTTGAGGTGTATGATACAAATGGATGTGGCCCCGCTACAACTACAACAGAAACTTTAACTAGCCCAACATCACTCCAGATTGACAATGTAGTTGTAACCAATGTAAACTGCTACGGGCAATTAACAGGAGAACTAGAGGTTATTTATAGTGACAATGTGGGAACTCCGCTATTCAGTATTATTCCGGGTGACGACAATTGGCAAACTGATAATACCTTTACAGATTTACTTGCTGGCAACTATACCGTTAGGGTTAAAGACGATAACTTCTGTATTGTAATGCTTGAGGTTACCATTAACGAATCGCCACAAATAATAATAACAGCTGTGCCAACTCCGCCAACAACATCCTTAAGTTCTGACGGTAGCATTGCGGTAAATATTGCTGGTGGAACCCCTAACTATTGGTATGAACTTTACCAAGATAGTGGAAACTGGAATATGGTTGGCAACTTTGATGACACCAATTTAACATCGCATACTTTTATCGACCTTGGCATTGGATCTTACCGTATTATTGTTCGAGATATGTTTGGTTGCGAAGCCTTTGTAGATATGTCTCTATCGCAATTTAACGTACTACTTACGGCTACCGACGTTCTGTGCCACGATGCTTGCGATGGAACCATAACGCTTAATGCGTTGGGTGGAATAGTTGAAACACTTGACTGGACACTAGATGGAGTTCCTTACGATATGGAACAACATTTGGAGACAGGCGGCGAAACCTATATCAACCTTTGCGCTGGAATATACGACGTAACAGCAACTGATACTGATGGGGTAGAATCGACTACATCCATAGAAATTACACAACCCGACCCCATTGTAGTTACTTACACCGTGGCACTCCCTGATTGCTATACCAACCAACCCGTGGGTATTGTTGAGTTTGATATACAAGGTGGTACTCCTTTTGCCTACGGGTATAATATTACTTGGGATACCGGAAGTGCGCAAGGGTATAAAGCTGAAGAACTTGCTGAGGGAACCTACATCTTTACCATAACTGACAAAAACGACTGTGTGTATGTAACTGATAATATTGAGGTTGAATACCCAGAAGGCATGATAATGGAGTCGTTCTTTGCATACAATCTGACATGCAACAACGATAACAGCGGAGAAATTACAATGCTTGTATCAGGTGGTACCGAAACAATAACATACACTATTGACGGGCCTAACGGCACAGAGCAAAATACTGATGGAATTTTCAACGGTTTACCAGCTGGGGAATACACAATATCCATAGCTGACGATAATGGATGTGCATTCATCTTTGAGGGTGAATACTCAAATACCGTTACGCTAACAGAACCGGATGCTATAATTATCTCCACCCTTATATCGCCAATTGAGACACTTGAATGCCACAACGATACACTGGATATTGTTGAGATGCAGGTTACTGGTGGCACACCTGGATATACTTATAGCTGGGACAACGAACAGGAAGGTCTTAACCTAATAGAGGTTATACCTGGAAATTACATCCTAACCGTTACCGATACGAATGGTTGCGTGGCTAGCGAAACGATTGTTGTTCCTGGTCCCCTTCCTTTTAGCATAAGTTCTGATGTTACTATGGCAAAATGTAGACTTGCTCCCGAAGGAAACGATGGTAAAATTAGTATTGAAAACATAACTGGTGGTAACGGAGTATTTGATATCGACTTCAACGTTAAATGGTACAAAACAGGCTTTGGGCACTTGGAGAATAGCGATGGTCTTTGGACAATAGATGAGTTGCAATCGGGTAACTACTATGCCTTAATCACCGACCAAAAGGGTTGTGAGGAAAATAAGCCCTTTAATGTTACTTACAATACAGATAATGATTTTCAGGTAGGAATTGATATGGACTCAACAGTCTACTGTTGGGGCGATATGGCTAACCTTGAAGCAATACCTGTTCAAGGAACTTTTGGTTCTCCAGCAATATTCGAGTGGTACAACCTTACCCAGAATGAGAACCTTCAGATTGGAGGAAATAAATCTTATACTACTCCTCCACTTGAGGCAGATCAAATAATGCTATTAAAGGTTATTAGCAGCCAAGGTTGTCTTGAGCAACGCCGCGATACCATCCACGTTTACCCACAAATTGGCCCATACCTGATAAGGGAGGAACACCCGTTCTTCTCCGATTCCGATTTAATTGCATTCAGAATTGGTGATGAGCCAGACTCTACTGTTATCACGGTACTAGCAGACACAGAATATCCTATTGAGATTAGAACAAAAGCCGCAGATTACACCCTAGCCTATGCATGGGATCCCTCTGAATTCTTTTCTCCAGCTAATAACAAGAATTCAACGATTCTGTTCCAAACGGGGCAATACGAAGGTCACGAAACAAGTACACTAGAAAATGTAATAACTGGTAAGGATGAGAAGTACATCCCACTTACAGGAACTGTAAAATCAGAACTTGGATGTGCTGAAACCATTGACCTTAAGGCAAGGGTGTTAGGTAAAGTTCGGATGTCCAACGTATTTTCGCCCAATGGTGATGGAATTAACGATCTTTGGTTTGTACCGTACGCTGATATTTTCACGAACCTAGAGATTAAAGTATTTAACCGTTGGGGAGCAGAAGTTTGGACAGCTAAGGCATCTGAAGCAACAAAAGGCTGGAATGGTAAGAACAAAAATGGTAAAGACCTACCAACAGGCACCTACTATTATGTAATTAGCTTTAACGTTTCGGGCAGCGGGAAATGGAAACCTATTTCAGGTTCAGTTACCATTGTACGATAGAGAATTTGATAATTAGACATTTAAACTTTCGAGATATGAAAAGGGTAGTATTAGCAGCAGTAGCAATAATCATGCTCAATGGACTACAGTCCAACGCTCAGCAATTACCTCAGTTTACGCAGTATATGTTTAACACATACTTGCTTAACCCAGCCGTGGGAGGAACTCACAACTACTACCAAATGAGCTACAAC
This sequence comes from uncultured Bacteroidales bacterium, assembly GCA_937915475.1. Lineage (GTDB taxonomy): Bacteria > Bacteroidota > Bacteroidia > Bacteroidales > Tenuifilaceae > Perlabentimonas. The sequence goes on along the minus strand of CALGIR010000343.1, from coordinate 619 downwards.
AACCGCTTTCAATGGGTTGGCTTAACGGATGCACCACAAACCTATAGCATTAGTGCATACGGGCCTCACGGATCTAAGGACATGGGTTTTGGCGGTAATATTTATCATGATATTACAGGACCAACAAGTCGGACAGGAGGGCTTTTTTCCTACTCTTACAACATGCAAATCACAGAAAATGGTATGAGGGTATCGGGTGGTTTATCGCTTGGGTTTATGATGTTCCGTGCTGATGGTTCAAAGTTTGCGTTTGTTGATGCTATCAACGATCCTGCAATAGACCAAAGTACAAGATCGGTTTTTACCCCCGATGCAACCATCGGTGTGCTTTTTTACTCAACCCAATACTTTTTTGGGGCATCGGTACATCAGCTGTTTGGGCAAAAACTCTATGCAACCGATAAGTACGTAATGGTAAACGATGAAGAGGTTCACACCTATGGTATTAATAAGCTTAAGCAGCATTACATGCTTACGGGTGGTATGCTTTTCCCGCTCACTAGCGATTTTAAACTGGAACCATCACTGCTGCTTAAGTACATGATTACTGGACCCATTCAGGTGGATATAAACGCAAAACTCACTTACCGCAATCAGTTCTGGGGAGGAATTTCTGCCC
>CALGIR010000342.1 GCA_937915475.1 uncultured Bacteroidales bacterium | reverse complement strand
ATTTGAACCCTATAGGGGCGATATGGACAATAAGCGAACCATTCTGCCTATTGTCCATATCGCCCCTATAGGGTTCAAATGCCTTAAAACGATGTGCAATAACTGCCTCGCCTGCGGTTGCAGTTAATATAATATTGCGCAACCCTATAATGCCGCGCGAAGGAATTTCAAACTCAAGGTGAACCCTATCGCCCTTTCGCTCCATAATGAGTAAATTTCCCTTACGCTGGGTTACTAACTCAATGGCACGTCCAGAAACATCTTCGGGCAAATCAATGGTTAATACCTCAATGGGTTCGCACTTTTCGCCTCCTATAAGCTTTATGATTACCTGAGGCTGACCCACTTGTAACTCATATCCCTCGCGCCTCATGGTTTCAATTAGGATTGAGAGGTGCAGCACCCCCCTACCAAAAACGTTAAACGAATCGGCGGATTGGGTTGGCTCTACCCTTAGCGCAAGGTTTTTCTCTAGCTCTTTGTCAAGCCTTTCCTTTAGATGCCTTGAGGTAACAAACTTGCCATCACGACCAAATAAAGGAGAATCGTTTATGGTAAAAAGCATACTCATGGTTGGCTCATCAACGTCAATTGTTGGAAGTGCTTCAGGATTATCCACATCGGTTATGGTATCACCTATATCAAAACCCTCAATACCAACAAGTGCGCAAATATCACCAGCCACAACCAGTTCTGTCTTCTGCTTACCTAACCCCTCAAAAACGAGCAACTCTTTTATCTTGGCTTTTACAACGCTCTCATCGCGCTTAAGCAGGGCAACATTTTGCCCAACCCTTAACTCGCCCCTGTGAAGTTTACCAATGGCTATGCGACCAACATACGCTGAATAGTCGAGCGAGGTAATTAGTAACTGTGGATTACCCGCATTAACCTTTGGCGGCGGAATATGCTCAATAATTGAATCGAGCAAAGGGGTTATATCGGAAGATGGTTTACGCCAATCGGTTGCCATCCAGCCATTTTTAGCACTTCCGTACATTGTTGGAAAACTAAGCTGATCCTCAGTGGCATCGAGGTTGAACATTAAATCGAAAACCTGCTCTTGAACCTCTTCGGGTCGGCAATTTGGTTTATCAACCTTGTTTATAACCACAATGGGCTTTAGCCCTAAAGCAAGTGCTTTTTGAAGTACAAATCGAGTTTGGGGCATGGTTCCCTCAAAAGCATCAACAAGTAGAATAACACCATCGGCCATGTTCAGCACCCTTTCTACTTCGCCTCCAAAGTCGGCGTGACCTGGAGTATCAATAATGTTAATTTTAACCCCTTTGTACGTAACTGATACGTTTTTTGCTAGTATGGTAATCCCTCTCTCGCGCTCAAGGTCGTTGCTATCTAAAATTAGCTCTCCTAAATTTTCGTGATTTTTATGAAGTTTACTCTGTAGTATCATTTTATCGACCAGGGTTGTTTTCCCGTGATCGACGTGGGCAATAATTGCAATGTTCCTTAAGTTCAGCATTAAATATTTATTTTGGGCTGCAAAGGTAATGCTAATTTTGCCTTTATTTCATTCTTAGAGCATTAAGTGTAATATTTCTTTGCTTTGGAAACATTGTTGTCCGATTATATTTACGACATTCCGTACTAACGCTCATAAAAATAAATTCAACAAACACTTTCATCCAACTATTTTGATACCTATCGTTGTAAATCGAGATATTAATTGGAGAAACGTCCATGCCTAAAAATTAGTCTCCTTCCCTCGACCGAATAGACCCTCCGCTCGATGTCTCCACCTTTTTAAGAGTAGCCCCTTCGTTGTAGCGAATTACTGAACCTGATGTTGCGGATACTTCCAGTTCCTTACTATTTACATTGGCATTTGAACCCGCATTGGCGCTAATAACTAAATAATCGGTTTCCATTCTATGCGACTTTAATTCACTCCCAGCATTTACAGATACTTTCATCTCTTTACATGTCCCTACTAAGGTTGCTTTGCTTCCTGCATTAATTGTTGAAACTATTGTATCGAAGTTACCAATTAATGAAAGTGAGCCCCCCGCATTTAGTGTAAAATCAAGGGATTGGGATTGTATTGTGTCCTTTGAAATTAATTTAGCACCGCTCGAAACTATAATCTCTTCTACCATAGGGGCAGTTAGTTTGCAGTTAACCTGTTTGCGGCTAGATGTGTTGTTCTTAATTTTCAGCGTTTTATCAATCAGGCTGGTCTCTATATTCTGCATTAAATTTGAATCGGCTTCAATGATTAATATATTCGATTCTCCCAGAATATATTCAATACTTAAACCTCCTTCAATAATCAGCTTGTCAAAAGGTTCAAAGGTTTGTTCTTGAGTTATAATGTTACCATCGCCTTCAATAATATAATCTTTTAATTTGACTTTGAAATTAATGGCCACAGCAATTATAAATACGATTACGACGGCTAATGCTGTGAGTAAAATTTTATTGCTTGTTTTCATGATTTTAGTATTTAAGTCTTGTTTTTCTTTATCTAATTTTAACGAATCGATTCTTTGTAGTACTCCTCCATCTCTTCATACTTTATTCCGAGCAAGTACATGTTTCTAAAGAACTCGGGAACGGTTTTACTCAAAAACTCTTTGCGCTTATAATCGAGCGCTTTATCGTGCCCTCCCTCGCTTACAAAGTATCCAATTCCTCGTTTGTTATAAATAATCTCTTTGTTTTGTAAGAACTCAAAGGAACGCATTGCTGTATTTGGGTTTACTTCCATCGACACGGCAATATCTCTCACCGATGGAATCCGGTCGTTGGGTTTCCATTTACCCGATAGTATGTTTTCGCAGAAAGTATCCGCTATTTGCATATAAATGGGTTGTTGTTCAGTAAATTGCATATTACACCTCCCTCTCTTTAAATTTAAAGTAGCTCACAATTACAAAAAACGGAACCATTAATCCATAGTAAGATATCTTTGCGATATAAGGAGGTATTGTTACAGAAAAGAAGTGGTCGTCGGTTAATTTTAAGTTATTCGAATCCATTCCTGCTGTCCCAAACAGGAGAAACATGATGATTACGGCTATAACTCCCAGAATAGTATTAAAAACAAAGACTGATAAAATCGTTTTAATAAAATTATTTTTTTGGAAGAAAATAGCACCAAAAAAGAACAGGCTTTGAATAATACAGTAATGGAGCATGACATTTAGGTACGCAATACTAAATGGATTAAATACGTAGAATGCGGTTTTGAAAATCAGACCTGAAAATACTGATAAAACTATGGACGATACTACCATGGTTAACGATGCCATTACAACGTATGCAACTGTGGTTAATAGCCAATACGAAAGTATTTTCTCGCTAGGATTTGCTGGAAGCATCATGTAGAGCCAACCTCTGTGTTTTGAGCTAATCTCTTTAAATATATTTGAGGTTAACATAACCCCACCAATAAAAAGAAAGGTTTTACCAAGGGTTTCAAAAAGTTCTTTGTCCAGGTAATTAGTACCTATTGTGTTCAGTAGACTAATAATAATAAGAATACTACCAAGGGCGGCAAAACTCAACAAATAGGTCTTTAAGTTATAAAATACATGTCGGTACATTAGAAGACCTATTCGGTTTATTGAAAAAGCATTATAAGTTTTCATGATTATGCGGTTTTTATGGCTTGGTTTATAGAATTGGCATCCTTAATAACACCGTTAAATAAAATCTCAAGGTCAACCTCCGACTCATCTTTTGTCGATTTATAGATGACATTGTGTCCCGATGCATGGCTCTCAGCATAAATGGTATGGTCTGGCATATCGCCTGTAACATGTTTAAAGGTAAGATTCTCGGAAATTGCACGGTAACTGTGGTCAAATACAATTTTACCCTTATCTACCATAACAGCATGGTCAATCATCGATGAAAGGTCGCGCACCTGGTGTGTTGAAATCACGATGCATCGGTCGTCCGATGCTATTTTAGCCATTATTTTACGGAACTGGCTTTTAGATGGAATATCCAACCCGTTTGTTGGCTCGTCGAGCAATAAAAGCGGCGTTTTGGTAGCCAATCCAAAGGAGACAAGGTACTTTTTCTTCTGTCCATACGACATGGTGCCTAAATTCTCATCGAGCCCAAGCTCAAACTCCACCATTGAAGTTTCAAAAAGCGAATGGTCAAAACCCTTATAAAACGGTGCATTCAGCTCAACAAAGCGGCGGGTTGAGATGGGTGGCAAATCGAATTCCTCGGGTACTAAAAAAACGGTTGCCAGCGCATTGGCATCCCTAGTCCCAACATGTAAATTGTTAATGGTAATTGAACCAATTGATGGTTTCAATAATCCACTAATTTGCTTCAATAGAGTGGTTTTACCCGCTCCATTTACCCCAAAAAGCCCATAAATCTTCCCAAACTCAAGAGTTAGGTTTAAGTTGTCGAAAAGATTCACCTTTTTGCGATACCCAAATGTGATGTTGCTTAATTGTATCATAATATTAGCTTATAAAATTAGTGTGCCACTAAACTAGTGCACTGCAAATATAGGGCAGAATAATATCGTTCTCCAAATATTTTAACAACTATTTTAAATTTTAATTTGGGATTCATTATTAATCGTTTTATTATCTGAATGTTGCCTTTGCTTGAAAACGAAAATTTTTATTGGTGTTTAATAATCGAATACCACTATTTTTGTGTTTAGGTGACAAAACGCTGAGACAGAAAACGAGAGGTAAATCACCATATCAATCTAGAAAAACAAACACAAGTAACAATTGATAATACGGCTGAAACGACTACGTTTCGTGGTTTGGGCTAAAAAGAATGTGTTACTAATTGATTTTGGGTGGAGGAGTTCTATAACAATAATGTATAAATTCAACCGATGTTTTATTGAAATAAAGCCATTGTTGTCCGATTAAAAAAATTACATTAATGCAGAAACCTTGCTTTTACTGGT
>CALGIR010000341.1 GCA_937915475.1 uncultured Bacteroidales bacterium | reverse complement strand
TGCTATATGAGCCGAAGTTACAAGTTTTCGGTAAGCCACACGATAAAAGCGCGGCAGCCAAGGGAAAACCCGTTGACCTACCCTAGCGTTTTAGCTGCTTTGCGTAGTCTATTTACCGTTTCTTCTTTTCCCAACAATTCGCAAATGTCGGCAACACCAGGACCCTTAGGTTCGCCAACAAGGCTTAGCCTAATGGCGTTCATAACCTTACCCATTCCGTGCCCATTATCGCTTATGTAGCCCTTAATGGCTTGCTCAACCTCCTCAGCGGCGTAGGGTTCTACCGTTTCAATTCTATTGGCAACCTCGTTCATAATTTTTGGGGCCGCGGCCTGTGCGGAAAGCGCGCTCTTGATGGCAACCTCGTTCATAATTGTTGGGGTGTCCACAGTCCAAAATTTGCTAACCGTTTTTTCGTCGTAGGTTTGTGGGCTTTCAAAAAAGAAGGATGCCTGACCCCATAGCTCACTCACAAGGCTAACCCGTTCTTTCACAAGAGCCACAATTTTCTCAACCTTTTCCATGTCAAAGGCAACACCCTTGGTTTGGAGTACTGGGGCAAACTGCTTCGCTATCTGGTTATTGGGTTGTTTTATAAGATATTGATGATTGAACCACTTTGCTTTCTCCGGATCAAATCTTGCCCCCGACTTGTTTACACGCTCAAGCGAGAAAAGATTAATCAACTCGTCCATGCTAAATATTTCCTGTTCGGTGCCGGGGTTCCATCCTAGTAATGCGAGTAGATTAACAAATGCTTCTGGAATGTAACCATCCTCACGGTATCCGTGTGATATTTCGCCTTGGGGCGATTTCCACTCAAGGGGGAAAACGGGAAAGCCCATTTTATCGCTTTTTTGGTTGGCCAGTAGTGTAATGTTAATATTAACTCAGCCCGAGGGTTAATTATAATCAGGCAATAAATTAACAACCAATAAAAGTGTTATACAACACATAAAAAAATGGGGGGGGGTAGCTTAATGTATTATTTTTGTTTTGTAAGTGATTGATTCTTTCTGTTGTACTATACTACACCTAACACCCATTAACCTATGAAAAGTTCCTTATCCTTGTATGAGAATATATACTATATGCTTCCTGATTTTGAGACATAGCGATCCATGATTTTATTATGAGATTGACTCAGTCTCCATGGTTCAGTTTGCTCTGTTGTTAACACTACCCCTATGATTCTCGGACTGTGGAATTTCCCCCAATTTATTTTATACTTTAATAAGTAGTTGAATAAACCAAACGAAAAACACTTAAATTCTTTTATGAAACCCTTATTTCCATCAGAGCTAATTAATTCATCAAAAGAGGTCCATATTAAAAAGCATACCACACGTAGTAAAGTTATTTACCTAATACTGCTTCTTTCTTTTGTGGTTCTTTGTTTATCGCTTTTTTTTGTATCAATTGATGTGAACGTACAATGTCGTGGCATAATAACAACACCTAGTAAACAAGCAGAAATTCGAAATACAATGTATGGTAGGTTAATTTATTCAAAATTATCCGAGAATTTATTAGTAAACAAAGGAGACACATTAGCTATAGTAGATACGTTAGATATTGATAGGAGTATTGAGATTACCAAACAACGGCTATCTATTCTAGTTTCAGAAAACAAAGATCTTAAACTTATAACTTCTGCAGAGGAAAAGGAACTTACTCGTAAAAAAAACCTTAAAACACTAAAGTATGTACAAGATTACCACCGGAATATAGCAGATGTAGAATATTTAAAAGCAGAAATTGAAAACTGTAAATTGGAGTATGAAAGACAATCTCTACTATTCAAGAGTAAAGTTATTTCGCAGGTTGAATATGAGCAAAGCAGATATAGATACCAGAATGCAAAACTTAAATATCAACAGCATTACGAAACTCAACTTGCAAAATGGCAAGAGGCTATAGTTAACAATCAAAATCAAATACTAGTTCTAAAGGAGAGTTTAAATAACCTGAAGAAAGAGAAGGGGTTCTGTTTTATTATTTCTCCAATTGAAGGCTATATACAGAATTTACAGCCAGTTAAATTAGGCTCTACAGTATTTGCAAATTATGAAATTTGTCGAATTTCAGGAACTGACAGTCTTATTGTTGAGATGTTTATAACCCCTAAAGACATAGGTTATGTGTATTTAAGTCAAAACGTAAAGTATAGGGTTGACGCATTTAATGCAAATCGTTGGGGAATGCTAACAGGTGAGGTTCTTGACATATCGAATGATATTAAATTTTACTGAAGAAAATGCAATAGGCTTTAGAGTAGTAGGAGGGCTTAATGGTACAGAGTTAAATTATGATGGGAGAATTGTTCAAGTAAAAAAGGGGATGACACTAACGGCCAATATTGTACTTACTAGAAGGACGCTAGTGCAACTTCTTTTTGATGATATTTCCAAATGGTTAAACCCAAATATTGTTAACCAGCAATAACAGTAATGAAACGAGGCATAAAAGTTAAACAAAGAGATATAACGGACTGTGGGGCAGCTTGCCTTGCTTCAGTATCAGCGTACTATAATTTGCACATGCCAGTTGCAAAAATTCGTCAGCTGGCCAATACTGATAAAAAAGGAACAAATGTATTAGGTTTAATCGAAGCTGCAGAGAAGCTCGGTTTCCTTGCCAAAGGTGTAAAAGGTACCTACGAATCACTTCATAAAATACCAAAACCAGCCATTGCCCATTTAAAACTTAGTAGTGGGTTGCTACACTATGTTGTAATCTTGAAAGTGTCAAGCAAAGCAGTGGAGTATATGGATCCGGGTACAGGCAAAGTTGAGAAAAAAGGAAAGGAAGATTTTTTGAATGAATGGACAGGCATACTCGTTATAATGGTGCCCTCTGATGGTTTTAAGATTAAGAATGAAAAAGTACCTAACTTTAAAAGGCTCTTTTATTTGCTAAAGCCACATAAAGTGGTAATGACTCAGGCGCTCTTTGGTGCAATTTTTTTCTCAATAATCGGATTATCAACGTCTATCTACATTCAAAAGTTAACTGATTTTGTATTTATCAATGGCAACAAAAACTTGTTAAATGTAATGAGCGTTGCTATGGTTGTACTAATCGTAATTCAGGTGTTATTAGGGATTTACCAAACAGTTTTCACTATTAAAACGGGGCAACTTATTGATGTACGGCTTATACTTGGATACTACAAGCATTTACTAAAATTGCCTCAACGATTTTTTGATACTATGCAAACTGGCGAGATAATATCGCGTATTAACGATGCTTTAAAAATCAGAATATTTATTAACAATACTCTTATTAGCCTGATTGTTAATGTTTTAATTATTTCATTCTCGTTTGTATTAATGTTTATTTACTCTTGGAAAATGGCGCTTCTTGTTCTGATTATTATTCCCGTTTATATAGCGCTGTATTTTATAGCCAACTATGTTAATAAGAAAACAGAGCGCCGGATAATGGAACAGGCAGCAAAACTTGAGAGCCAGCTAGTAGAGTCAATAAACACGGTGAGCACAATAAAGCGATTTGGTATAGAGGAATATTCGAATACAAAAACTGAATTCAGGTTTATAGATCTTTTAACCTCAACATATACTTCTGGTCTCAATTCGGTTTTTACAAACTTTTCCACAACATTTGTTTCACGACTGTTCACCATTATTGTTTTGTGGGTAGGTTCCTTTTACGTTCTTAAAAACAACCTAACGCCCGGTGAACTCCTTTCTTTTTATGCCATACTCGGTTATTTTTCTGGGCCTTTGAATTCATTAATAGGAGTGAACGTATCCATTCAGCATGCACTTATAGCTTCCGACAGGCTTTTTGAGATTATGGATATTGATCAGGAGAAGGAGAATAAAATAGTGCTTACAAAAGAAATGATTGGAGACATCACCTTCCAAAACTTGGCGTTTAGGTATGGAACTAGAGTTGATGTTTTTAATGATTTTAACTTAACTCTTAAAAAAGGTCAAATAACAGCAATTATTGGTGAAAGCGGTTGTGGCAAATCAACACTAATACATCTTCTTCAGAATATTTATCCAATCGCATCAGGGAAGATATACATTGGGAGTGTTGATATTACACAGGTAGAGAATAATAGCCTCAGGAAAATCGTTGGAGTAGTTCCCCAAAAGGTTGAACTATTTAAAGGGACCATTGTGGAGAATATATGTCTTGGAGACCTTGACCCTGACATGAATAATGTGCTGCAAATTTGCCAAGACGTTGGGCTTAAACAGCTAATCGAGTCGTTACCCGAAGGCCTTTTTACAGATGTGGGAGAAAATGGAGCATTACTATCGGGAGGTCAGAAGCAGAAGATTGCTTTGGCAAGGGTTTTCTACCGAAAACCCGAAATAGTTATTCTCGATGAGGCTACCTCATCCCTCGATTCCAATTCAGAGGAGCAGATATTCTCGGCAATCTATAATCTAAAAAATCAGGGTAAAACAGTAATAATGATAGCCCATAGGCTTAGCACAGTTCAGTTTGCCGATAGTATTGTAGTTATGTCCAATGGGAAAGTAATTGAAAGTGGTACACATAACCAACTTTACTCAGCCAACACAATATATCGGAATATGTGGTTGAAGCAAATGCCACCACTTATAGTAAAATATGAAGAAACATTGAACTAAAATGTTATAGTTAACCTTAATTAAAGCCAAACTTAACCATGAAATTTTTTTGCTACATCGACCGAATTACACTTTTAAACAAGATTGTTAATCAGGGCAAAACAGGAAACCCCGAAACGTTTGCTGCTCGGTTGGGAATAAGCCGAACAAGGTTATACGAAATTCTTGATGTATTGAAGTCCCATGGTGCACCAATTATGTACGATAAAAGCAGGCAGACCTTTTATTACGAGTATCCTTTTGAAATATCAATCCATTTAAGTTTTCGACCTCTAGAGCCAATAGAGGAGAAAAGGAGCAATGGCGGCAGTTTTTTTCTCCCAGCGTACTTGTTTTCCGGACGCTACGAAAATACCTTTGTTCTGTAACGTTACAAAACCCCATGCCGCAATAGGTGGCTAGTAAAATTATTAACCTTTTAAAACTAATTAAAATGAAACAATTATCTTTAGTAAACTTTGGCGTTCAGGAGCTGGATGCAAGGGAAATGAAGGAAACGGATGGAGGTATTGTTATTTGGGCTTTAGTTCTAGGAATTGTCGTTGGTTTAGTAGCCACTCATATAGCAATAGGCTTAGATCATTCTGAAGACACTTCAACTGATTCCTAGTACAGAATAAATTATTAACATAAAATTTAATAAAATGGACAATTTTGGATTAAAAGAACTAACTAGAGAAGAGTCTATAAATACTAACGGTGGTATATTAGGTTCAATTATCATTGGGCTTTGTATTCTAAATTCAAACCGTTCAATAAATAGTAATATAATGAACGGTTTGTTAAATTATTTTCTCATGCATACTTCTTTTATCAAATTAAATAGCAAGTGTTTAGCCAGTCTTCTTTTTGTTTTGCTTTGTTCCATAAGCACATTAGCCAATAATAGCACCAAACTAAAAACTACCGATGATGTAATAATATCATTACCAGACTCTTTAAAACCTACGTCAAGTTTAACCAGGGAAGAAAATTTTAAAATCCGTTCCACTTTCATTCTGGTTGATAAGCCAGCTCGTTTACATACCATGCGGCAGTTTAGCCAGAACTACCTTGGAACCTATTTGCTTGTTGCTAACAGTGCTTATGAAACATTTAAATTTTTACCAGCAACTTATTTTGTTTTGGGAGTTAGCACAATACTTGGCATGCCGCTCACACACGAAGAGGGGCATCGTTCTATACTTACATACAAAAATATCGGTTCAATTTCGCGACCATATTTCAACTCCAAAGGGGCAGCCTATGTACAGGGCGTTACCGACAATTCTTTGATCGAACTAAGGGATAATGATCTGCCTAATTACATCCGGTTACATACCGCTGGACTTGAATCAGACTATATGCTTGCCCATAAAATTGAGTCGTACATGGTTTTTAGCCCCCATAACCAAAAGCTCTTGTATATTGAATATCTAATGCGAAAATTATCACTGTTACAATACTACTTAACTGGATTATTTAAGTATGACTTTGACCTTGTAGAGGAAACCGATGAGCTTAAACGAGATATTGTTGGACACGATGTTTACGGTGCAGTAAAGCATATACACAGACCTAACGAGGAGTTTATAAGGTATAATCAATATGTTGATCTAACTAAAGAAGAAAAGAGCATGATTAAACGCATAGGTTGGCGTTCGCTTTTTAACCTTGCTTCGCCTTTTCTGTTTTTTAAAAATGGGTTCTCAATTTCCCAAAATGTTAAGTACAACTTGAGCCTGGGGTACACTATGTCTCCATTTGGCGATTTTATTGACCAGTATATCTGGCTAAGTATTAAAGAACAGAACTTCATGCTTTATTTCAGGCAACATCAGAATAAAGAAAATTGGTTTCCTGCTGCAGGTGTAGGCATTTATGATTTACCCCTTGGCAAAAGGTTCCGTACCGATGCCAATATCCATGTATGGAATCAACCAAAAGGATTGTCTTTTACTGAAACCATAGGTTTTTGGGGCGGTGCTTTCGATATATCGTTAAGGTATTTAATTACACCAAACTTTGGCGAACGGCTAAAAAGAATTTCGTTCGATATTGGTATTCTGGCTAAAACTAAGGGATTTATGCCCGAAGAGATGGAGATGGATAAATCTATTGGTGGAAGATTTGGAATGTCGTTGTACTACTAGGTAAACTCTTGAAAATCCCCGTTCGGCTCAGGCTGCGTTTGCAACGCTACCGCACGATTGGTTTTGCCGAGCTCGTCCTTTGTCCTCGATTAGCTGCGCTGAGCTCGCCAAAGAACGGCTCGGTTGCACCGTGTGGTAGCCAAAATAAAACCATTGAATTTGCTATATGAGCCGAAGTTACAAGTTTTCGGTAAACCACACAATAAAATCGTGCGGCAGCCTAAGGGTACCAGCAAGTTAAATGGGGGTAAAACACTATTCAAGCAAAAAGAAAAATTTAACAACATTCAGTAAACACTCGTTTTTGCCCCGTTCGGATTAGGCTACACCTACAAACTTACAACTCACGGGGATACTATTTGCTTAGCAAATAGTATCCCCGTGAGTAAAAAAACCATACAGCCCCTAACCACCAACGCTGCCGCACAATAAACCCAGACACCCCTTAATTACTACGAATATCCGTTCGAGATATCAATCCATATAGATTTTAGACCTCTAGAGCCAATAGAGGAGAAAAGGAGCAATGGCGGCAGTTTTTTTCTCCCAGCGTACTTGTTTTCCGGACGCTACGAAAATACCTTTGCACTGTAACGTTACAAACACGCACCATATTTTGGTGTAAATTTTTTTTATTAACCTTTTAAAATTAATTAAAATGAAACAATTATCTTTGGAAAACTTTGGCGTTCAGGAGTTGGATGCTAGGGAAATGAAGGAAACGGATGGAGGTTTCCTTGGAATAGGAATAGCAATTCTTGTTGGTTTGTTGCTCACAAGTTGCACTTTAACAGTTGTTGTTGGTGATGACAATGAAGTAAATGCAGGGACAAGTGTTGATAGCACTGCAAACGGCAGTGGAAATGGTAACACAGCAGGACATGGAAGTGGTAATGGCTAGTAATTTTTAATTAAACTTTATGTTTTTGGTGTGATGCCTAAAGTGGTGTCACACCAAAATTGTATTAATTCTTAATGTACTAATCAAATTTTAGTTTATTTGTATAACTGGTTTAGCACAATTTAATTTATGAGAAGAACTATAATGAAAGCATTTATAATGAAAGCATTAAAGATTATTGGAGTAGTTTTACTACTTATATCCTTTCTTGCTTTTATTTTATATAAGTGCACAAATTTTCTAGTTAGTGATAAAATTGATTCATCAACAGTGTATTTTTTGAATGGAAAGTGGATTGAAGTCCCTGTTCAAATTAATGGTTCTGACGCTTATGGATTATTTGATACAGGGGCAAGCATATGTGCTATAGATAAATCAGCAATTAGTAAATTTGATGTTTATAAAATTCCTCTAAAATTAATTCCGATTAACAATCACACATGGCATTCTCTATGCATTATAAAACATCTTGAGATTGGCGATGTAGTTTTTAAAAATGTTTTGGCAGTCGTTCTCGACTTAAAGACTAACAATAAATCACTTCGATGTGCTCAAAGTGACATGATTATTGGGACTCCGATAATTAATCAGCTTTGTTGGGATTTCAATTTTGGTAGTAAAAAACTATTTGTATCAAAATCTAATAGTTTTGTTAGGGAGAGGGAATTTAACAATTCAATTTTGTATAGTGGAAAAAATCTTCTGAAAACTGATGTTAGAATAAATGGGCATATCCACAATCTTCTCATAGATTTTGGGTACACATCATCAATTATGTTACCACTAAATTTTGCCGATAGTTCTTTGGGAGCTAAATACGTTAGTTCTGAGAAGCAGGATATTTTCGGTAATTATTATGAAGAAGGTGTAAGGGGCATTTCTGATATCGTTTTTGGTATAGATACTGTAAAAAATGTTCGAATAGAATATAATGATATAATAACCAGTATACTGGGCTTAGGGTTTATTAAAAGATATAGTGGTGTTATTATCGACCCCTTTGAAAAGAGATTGTATTTTGAGGAAGGTAAAAAGAATAATCTAGGAACAAGGTTTTATGGGTTTGGTTTGAACTTCGGAATTCAAAATAATTCTCTAATGGTAACATCAGTTAGTGAGTCTTCTCCAGCTCAAAAGGCAGGTGTAAAGCATGGAGATTCAATTTTTCAAATTTGTAATGAAAAACTTTCAGACTACTTACTTGCTACAGATTATTGCAATTTTCTTCAAATGCGAGACTCTTTACTCTCTCAGGAAACATTGCAAATTAAAATTGTAAGAAAAGATACAATTAGCATATCATTGAATAAAGATTTCTTTTAGCCTACAGGCTCAGCAACATAGATTTACATATTGATTTTGGAATGCATGCAATATAAGTGGAGGTAGTTGGTTATCATACTGGCTTGGATATGTATTATCTTCGATAGATAATAATGTAGAAAATGAAGATCAAACCGAATATGGAGGTGCATATTTAGAAACGGTAAGTGGCCGAGGTTCAATTATGTAAATACTGTCTAATCAAATAATTCTTCAATTACCTAAAAAATATTGAAGAATTATTTGATATTTTAACGCAAAACTCTTAGAGCAAATGAAAAAAAAATCTCTTCAAATTATCACTATATGCCTGCTAATAGTAGCAACCACCTTGTGGCAAATATATTTTTATGACAACTTTTTTTATTCCGTTATATTTTTCTTCATTACAATGATAATTTACTTGGGCGTGTCGCTGTTTAACAGAAAGAAAGCCCTCGCTGCCACTATTTTTTTTGCAATTGGTATGGTATTTTCTATACTATTAAGACGAAATTTTGATGTTAATGAATTATTATGGGCAGTTTTGGCGTTATTATTTGGCGTTTTGGTTGCATTTTTGGCACACAAGAGTGTAAAGCAACAAAACTAACCCTGAAGATACTCTAAATCCGTGGACGATAGCGGGCTTACTTGATTCACTACTCGCTGCTGCAAAACCGAGCGTTTGTAACTACTCAGGATACTAATTAACTCAAGTTGCTATTTAAAATATTGTTCTCGAAATCGCATAACCAAATGCTAGGGAAATGAAGGAAACGGATGGGGGCTTGTTGGCTTATTTAATTGGAACAGCATTAATAGCGGGGTCAATTACAGTAGCAGTTACTGCAGCTTGTCTTCTCGTTTCAGAAGGTTTTGAGGCTGGATATAATGCTACACAAGGATTACTTAATAATTAAACGTAAATCATTATGGAAAATTTTCAGAGGGATTATCTAGTTGAAATCGACAAAGATGAAATGAGAAATATCAATGGTGGTTCAATTTTTGGTATTGTAATTGCAATTGGAGGTGTTGCCTCTGGCCTTGTTGCAATTGGTTTCGTTGCAGGCGTAGCATATGCATTGGTAGAACATGTCATTGCTGATTAACATCTAGAGTTGAATTCCAGTTTTTTAAGATTTAATTACCCTTTTCTTAGTGTTGTTTTTTAAAACCCTAAGTGAAATGTCAACTTGAAGTGTTTTAAATAATGTCGTTTATATAAAATATTTGTTTAAGTTCAATCAACATTATGAAATTCCATATTTAAAAAACGACATTGTTTTAAAAAAAAATCATTCTACTCTTTATTGTTTGATTTGGTTGAAAATTGAATTTTTTTTGTTGTTTTCAAACACTATTGACAATAATATTTTTCTCTAAATGTCAAATTATTTTATCTTTCACTTGTCATTGCTTATTAAAATCATTCAGATGAAGAAGCTACCTTTAAAAATAATTGGAATAAAATCGATAGATATATTTCTAAATATATTATTACTCCTAGTTGGACTTTATACAATTAGGTATTTATTTGGTGTGGCTTATGGATTGATAAGTGCACTCTAATAATTTTAGCTGTTGCAAACAGGATGCGCAGTTACCGCACAATCGCACCTAAAATTCTGCTATAGCCAAGGTTTTGTAGAATTATCACCAGAGATTTACATATTGATTTTGGAATGTATGCAATAGCCGATGCGCCCGGAGAAACAATTCCGAATTTTTTTTTAAAACTTTTCCTACCCTAGTGTTTTAGCTGCTGTGCGTAATCTATTTACCGTTTCTTCTTTTCCCAATAGTTCGCAAATATCGGCAACACCAGGACCCTTTGGTTCGCCAACAAGGCTTAGCCTAATGGCGTTCATTACCTTACCCATTCCGTGCCCTTTATCGTTTATGTAGTCCTTAATGGCTTGCTCAATCTCCTCTGCGGCGTAGGGTTCTACTGTTTCAATTCTATTGGCAACCTCGTTCATAATTTTTGGGGTCTCCTCTTTCCAAAACTTGCTAACCGTTTTTTCGTCGTAGGTTTGTGGGCTTTCAAAAAAGAACGATGCCTGTTCCCATAGCTCACTAACAAGGCTAACTCGTTCTTTCACAAGACCCACAATTTTCTCAACCTTTTCCATCTCAAAGGCAATACCCTTGGTTTGGAGTACTGGGGCAAACTGCTTCGCTATCTGGTTATTGGGTTGT
>CALGIR010000340.1 GCA_937915475.1 uncultured Bacteroidales bacterium | reverse complement strand
GGCTTTTTAAAAAACAGACTTTCGGACGCTAGTGGAAAGTTATATAGAATAGAACCACTTAATAGCTACATACAAGTTAGGGCATTATAATAATCCTTTCGGATGAGAACATTAGGGCAAATATATCCTCCACTTCTCTTATTAATGATTCTGTTTGTGCAAATAGTCTCATTATTTGTCAATTATAGCATTTACGATAGTCGCGAGTTGGTTATACTCTGCTGCTGGATTCCTTTATTTACTTTACCCTATCTGATAACAAAAAAGAAGTTTATTTATAGAATTGCTGTCACTGCTCTTTTTATGGGCGGTTTCATTAACCTATGTCATCTGCTAATTCTAAAAGGGCCAATTACTGCATCCAGCTTATTTGTATTGCTAAATACAAATATTAGCGAGGCTAAAGAGTTTATGGAATTAAAATCCAGCTTTTTAATGCTTTTAATTATTCCATATATATTCTTGTTTATCGTTGCTATTAAAAATATAAAACCTGTTAAAATATACCCCAAAAGCAAATATATCATTGCCGCAATATTGACCTTCTCTGTGATATTCCTATCAGAAAGTTTAATTCATGGCAATTTGGTTAGAAAGGGAACGCCCCAAACAACAAAGGCGCTAATTTCTTTTGCTGCTGAGATTAAATCGTACAGCGCTTTAAAGAAAAGGAAAGTTGTAAGCATTGAAGCTAAACTTAAATCATCAGAATTAGAACAACATGTTTTTGTGCTAATTATAGGTGAGTCGTGCAATAGGAATCATATGTCGTTGTATAATTATTCAAAAAAAACAAATCCTAAACTTGAAAAAAGGGATGATATAATAGTTTATAGTAATGTTGTTAGTCCATTCTCAAACACTATAGGTTCAGTGTTATCGGCATTAACTGAATCGAACCTAGAGAATAAAATGGGTTTTGATAAGAGTATCAGCTTAATTGATATTTTTTACTCATTAGATTTTAAAACTATTTGGTTGTCAAACCAATCGCCAATAGGCATTTGGGATAACGCTACCTTCAACTTGGCTCAAACCTCCGATATTTCAGTTTTTGCAAACAACCATGGAAACACATCATTTGAAAGCACTTACTTGTCATCTTATGATGAGCGACTTTTCCAACCATTTTACTCGGCATTAAATGCAAGTACAAAGAATAAGTTCATAGTTATTCATTTAATGGGAAGCCACTCCTCTTACTCAAAAAGGTATCCTGCTGAGTACAATATATTCACTGATTACTCTACTAAGAAAGAGAAAATTATTAATGAGTATGATAATTCGGTTTTATATAATGATTTTATAGTGGATAGCCTGCTGAATATTTTAGATTCGTATTGTTTAAAAAGGAGCAAGCCTATATGTTCCTGCATTTACCTTTCTGACCATGGTGAAAATGTATATGATGAGAACGATAATGTGGGGCATGATTATTCCGGATCAATACCAAAATCAAATGTAGAAATTCCTTTCATTGTTTGGCTTTCATCAGGATATAAGAAATATTATAGCAATAAGGAGCAAACTATCCTATCAAATAAGGATTTGCCTTTTATAAGTGATGATCTATTCCATTCCATAATCGATTTGAACGATATAGACTACAAAGCGTACGCTAAGACTAGAAGTGTATTTAACCAAGAATTTAACTCCGAAAGGCCTAGGATATTGGAGGACAATATGGATTATGATTTAAAATAAGTACGCTACACAACACTCATTTACGAAACTTTTGGGGCAGAATTCCCTACGCTAAACTTGAAAATTCTTAGACCTTTCACTTCTCTACTTAGTTCATAGTAACATTTAAAGAAACTATAAGCCTAAAAATGATAGCGTAAATACAGCTGCAGCACGTTATTAAACTGACCAAAATTGAAAGTCCAAAAGTCAATAACATCGCCTGTATTCCTGCGAACGGGTAAAACCGAATAGGAGAATGTGGCGCACAAGCTAAAACTACTATTCAGCATATACTCTACTCCTGCATGAGCTGCAAGTTCTGCTTTTTTAAAACGGGTATCATCCTCAATCGGGTTTTCATACCCATCATTTTTTTCAATCGATTTCCACAGGTAACCCACCGAAATGCCTGCAAACGGAATTATATTATCCCTGAAGTGATACTCGAGCAAAAATGGCATCTCAGTATAGTTCAGCCTCAGATTATACTCCCCAATTGTTCCTCCTCCCCCATCGGTAAATCTTCTGTAACTTCCTTTTTGTATAAACTTTAACTCTGTTCGTACCGATATGGTTCTCGAAAACGATCGGCTTACCCAAACGCCAGCAACAGCACCTACTCTATGATAGCCTCCAAGTCCATCACCGTCAACTTGTGTCATTGCCATACCACCCAAAACACCCCCAGTAAAATCTTGTGAGATAACTAGTAAAGGAGAAAAAGCAAGCAGCAAAAAAAGCAGTGGTTTATACATAACATAGGTTTTAAGTTTTTACCCTAAAAAATGATCCTTTCAGCATGATATATCGAAGAGAATTAATTGTTGCTCTTTATTACTTTCCCCTAATCATCTCCAACATCTTAGTTACACCTTTTGAAGCGGGTTCCTTAATAAATGTAACATCGAAGCGTGAGTGAACTGGCACATCGTTGGGATCAATCAGAAATACGGGAATATTCCTTGGGGCAGAATCCAATAATCCCGCAGCTGGATACACATTAAGCGATGTTCCCACCACAGCAAATATATCGGCTTGCGCCACAATTCGAGCTGCCTCGGGAATCATGGGTACAGCCTCGCCAAACCATACAATATGGGGTCGGAGTTGCGAACCCTTTTCGCACTTGTCGCCAATTTTAATATCCTTGTTGCCAATATCATATAACAAATATTCATCAACACTCGATCGGGCTATGGTTAGCTCACCATGCAGGTGCATTACCTTTGTGCTACCAGCACGCTCATGCAAATTATCAACATTTTGCGTAATAATATGAACATCAAACTCTTTCTCGGCCTCAGCAAGATCAATATGCCCACGGTTTGGCTCAACAGTAAAAAGTTCCTTACGACGATCGTTGTAAAAACGGGTTACCAATTCGGGGTCTTTTTGCCATCCTTCTGGACTGGCAACCTCCATCACATCGTACTCCTCCCACAATCCCCCCATTTCGCGGAAAGTTTTAATCCCGCTCTCGGCCGATATACCAGCCCCAGTAAGTACAACTAGTTTTTTCATTTTATTTAAATTTTAGGTTTAACTATTTATCCAATCTTACCTTCTTCAGTGTCCACCCGACCGCAAGCATTATGCTCTTACACAAACGGAATCGACAGACAACTTCCCTACCTTTCTGTTGGCAACCTAGTTGTAAACTATGAATGATTCCCAACTCATACCACCGATAAAGCCAATTGTCCTCATGTATTTATTGTCAGATTTATAAGATAGGTAAATTAGTAGTTATTCCCAAAAATCGTTGCCATGTTTACATAAGCAGTTCTAATACTTCTACACCTCCCAATCAAAGCCATCTTTCCTATCCATAACCTTTACCCCAAGTTTATTTAGCTCATCGCGAATCTTGTCCGATGTGGCATAATCCTTATCGGTCTTTGCCTGCACGCGCATCTCCAGCAGCATCTCAATAAGTTTACCTGTCAACTCGGCATGCTCCGAGCCCTCAGTTTGATTGTTCTCCAGACCAAGAACATCGTGTACCAAGGTGCTATAGGTTGCCTCAAGGGTTTTAAGATCACCTTCGGTAATGGTTTCCTTTCCCTCTGCCAACGAGTTGATTATTCGAACCCAATCGAACAGAACTGCAATTGCAATCGGACTATTTAAATCATCGCACAACGCTTCTAGTGCTTCATCTCTTAGCCTACTCACATCAACTGACGAATTTTCAGTAGGTTTAATTTTTGATAATGTTTTTTCGGCTGCAAGCAAACGGTCTAACCCCTTCTCTGCAGCCTGTAGAGCCTCATTCGAAAAATCGAGGGTAGAGCGGTACTGTGCCTGAAGCATAAAAAAACGTATGGTCATTGGGCTATAGGCTTGCTCCAGCAACTTATGGCTCCCGGTAAAAAGTTCTTCAAGGTTAATAAAATTGCCAAGCGACTTGCCCATCTTTTGTCCATTGATGGTAACCATGTTATTGTGTACCCAATACTTAACAGCCTCTTTACCACTAGCGGCAACGCTTTGTGCTATTTCGCACTCATGATGTGGAAATAACAAATCCATCCCGCCTCCATGGATATCGAATGGTTCTCCCAGATACTTAATACTCATAGCAGAACACTCAGCGTGCCAACCAGGAAAACCATCACTCCAGGGAGATGGCCAACGCATGATATGATCGGAATCGGCCTTTTTCCAAAGGGCAAAATCCACACTATTTCGCTTCTCCTCCTGTCCATCTAATTCGCGGGTAGCAGCCAGCATATCCTCAAGCACACGACCCGAAAGTTTACCGTAGTTATACTGTTTATTGTATCGCTCAACATCAAAATAAACTGATCCATTGCTCTCGTAGGCAAAACCATTGGTAAGAATTTTCTTTATCAGCTCAATCTGTTCAATAATGTGCCCACTTGCTCGTGGTTCAATGCTTGGTGGCAAAGCGTTAAGCACTCTCATGGCATCATGGTATCGATAGGTATAGTACTGCACAACCTCCATGGGCTCGAGCTGTTCCAACCTTGCTTTTTTGGCAATTTTATCTTCACCCTCATCGGCATCATTCTCTAAATGGCCCACATCGGTAATGTTCCTAACATAGCGAACTTTATAGTCGAGGTGTTTTAGCAATCGGAAGAGCAAATCGAAAGTAATTGCAGGTCGGGCATGCCCTAAATGTGGATCGCCGTATACCGTTGGTCCGCATACATACATCCCCACATATGGTGGGTTTATTGGCTTAAACTCTTCTTTTTTTCGGGTAAGGGTGTTAAAAAGTGTAATGTTCATTCTGAAAATCTAAGATTTGTTTATACATGAAAAAACTCAATAAATTGAAGACAAATATACAGATTTTGAATGTGTTTTTTATTATTCAGTTCACTAAGCATGTTTTTGATGTTATTTACTATATTTTCAAACTAAACCAATATAAAACAAGTTACTAATGATTATTCTCATTATTTTTTATAACCTTTGGAGTTAAAAGTTGTATAATTGTATAATTCATACCTTTAATGCATTAATCCCTATATACTTAAAATTAAATTTGCAATAGCAAAACAGGGGAAGGGAGTCTAATGGTGTATAAGAATTTGATATTATATTAATTAATAATTGAAAAATAATTTTTAAACCATGAGAACTAGAATACTTTTTAGCCGCATATCTGCATTTTTAATGGTTTTTTTACTATTTTTAAGCATCGATGCAAGTGCACAGAAGGAAAAACTTCAAACGGCTTTCCTATACCAGATTACCCGATTAATTGAGTGGTGTCCCGAGGGAAAAGAAGGGAATTTTGTTATAGGTATTATTGGCAACGAATCTGCTATCACCTCTGAGCTCCAGGCTTTAACATCACGTAGGGTAGGTGGTCAACTAATTGAAATTAAGACTTTTTCAAGCATAGATGCTATAACCAAAGCAAATATTGTATTTGTTCCCGACTCACAGTTCGATAACATTGATAAAATTGTGTCTAAAACATCTGGGTTCTGTACTTTACTTGTTGCCGAACAATATGGAGCTTCAAGAAAAGGAGCAGGTATTAGCATTGTGTACAATACTAGACTATCGAAACTAGAATTTGAAATAAGTAAAAGTTATATGCGGCGCAACTCGCTTAATGTGAGCGATCAACTTTATAATCTGGCAACCTCTATTTACTAATTATCTGCAATTGCTATGAAAGTAAAATTTTCTCTCTCCCGTAAACTTCTTCTTGGATTTGGCTTGGTTATTAGCCTATTCATCGTCTCGTCTGTAATCACCTTTGTTATTCTAAGCCGATACGATGAAATTAACAGGAACCTGTCTGAGCAGAACACCCCTTCTGTCAACAAGCTAATTGAACTTCAGAATCTGATTACCGAATCGAAACTTTTGATTAAAAACTGGGTTTACATTGATAAACTATCCGACACGCCTGATAAGATTAGGTTACAGCAAATGCATAGTACCATTTATCCAAATCTTGTAGCCGAGATTAACCCACTGGTCAATAACTGGAACCCTGAGGATCGCAAAACCTTTGAGCTGCTTAACAACCAAATTACTGAAAACCTTTTTGTTGATCATAAAGCAGTAATGTCGCAGCTGAACTCTTTCGATAGTTATAACGATTTTCTTATCCTTATGGATGTTGAGGGAATGGTTGACGCCAGCGGATCCATCATCACTGCAACTGATGATATACTCAAACAGCTTAATGCACTTATTGACAGCCAGCAAAACGAAACAGCTAAGGCATACTCCGATATTAAATCGTCAACCTCTTTCTTCCGAATTTTTATAATTATTGGTGGCTTGCTTGTTGTTGCTATTGGTATTGGCATATCTTTCTTTATTACAACTTCGCTTAAAAAGTCGATAAATATGGCTTCAGAAGCTATCTCAAGCCTTGCTGAGGGTAATCTAAAAGCCAATTATGAGATTACTGGAACCGATGAGGTTGCAAAACTCCTATTCGACCTTAAAACCATGATTAACAGGCTTAGAGATACTGTTAACCATATTATCGAGGGTGCTGGTGAAATATCGACGGCTAGTTTAGACCTGAATAGTATAGCCCAAGGGATTTTAGGTGGCGCATCAACACAAGCAAGTAGCGCCGAGGAAGTTTCCTCATCAATGCAGGAAATGGTAGCCAATATCCAACAGAATACTGAGAATGCTAACAATACGAACAAAATCTCCAATAAACTTGCCCAGGATATTGAAAAGATTGGTACCGAATCAGAAAAGAGTATGGACTCAATCAAAAAAATATCGGATAGGATTAGCATTGTTAACGATATCGCTTTCCAAACCAACCTGTTGGCTTTAAATGCTGCTGTTGAAGCGGCACGTGCTGGCGAGCATGGCAAAGGTTTTGCCGTTGTTGCTGCCGAGGTTCGCAAATTGGCCGAACGCAGTAAAATTGCTGCCGATGAAATTCTTATACTATCAAAGGAGAGTGTTGTGAACACAGAATCGTCGGTTGAGCTAATCCGCGAGATTATCCCCGAAATAAAGAAAACCTCTGTCCTTATTCAGGAAATTACGGCAGGTAGCGTTGAGCAAACCAATGGAGCCGAACAGATTAACAATGCTATTCAGCAATTAAACAATGTTACTCAGCAAAATGCCGCTAACGCCGATATACTGGTAAATAGTTCTGGAAAGATGAATGGTGAAGCCGAAAAGCTTAAAGATTTAATCGGTTTCTTTAAAACTGATCAGCAGAAAAAGTTTGTTGCAAAAAAAACAGAACCAAAGCAAGCGAAACCCATTTCAGAAGTTCACCCTACTCGAGAAAAACCAACAACCGAAAAACCCAAGGTAGCACAAACCCCAAAACCCGTCGAAAAAAAGAACAAAGGGGTCAAGCTAAACCTAGGTGGCAATATAAGTCCAAAGGATGACGATGGATACGAAAAGTTTTAATTAAAACTTACCATAAAAAAACCACTTGCAGCTGCAAGTGGTTTTTTTATGGAATTTACAATCAGTTTTTACCTTTTCCCGTACTGCAACTGGTAGTAGGTTTGGTATTCGCCTGATACTATCGCATCAATCCACTCCTCGTTTTGTAAATACCAATCAACCGTCAGTTCTAACCCTTCGTTAAACTTAACGGTTGGCTCCCAACCAAGATCATGCTGAATCTTAGTAATGTCAATTGCGTATCGCAAATCGTGCCCTGCCCTATCGGTTACAAAGGTTATGAGCTTTTCCGACTCGCCTTCTTTGCGGTTCAGTTTCTTATCCATAATCCGGCAGAGTTCCTTAACCAAATCAATATTGCGCCACTCATTGTTACCTCCAACGTTATAAGTTTCGCCCAGTTCACCATTGTGAAATATTGTGTCAATAGCTGCAGCATGATCCTCAACGTAAAGCCAATCGCGTACGTTTAATCCTTTTCCGTAAACAGGCAATGGTTTATTACTCTTAATATTATTTATTATAAGAGGTATGAGCTTTTCGGGAAATTGGTTGGCTCCATAGTTGTTCGAGCAGTTTGAGATAACCACAGGAAGTTTAAATGTATGAAAATAGGCTCGAACCAAATGATCAGAACTTGCTTTTGATGCAGAGTAAGGGCTCCGTGGATCGTAAGCGGTAGTCTCAGTAAACAATCCCTCATCCCCTAGGCTCCCGTAAACCTCATCGGTTGAAATGTGGTAAAAACGCTTGCCGTTAAAATTATCGCCCCATTGGATACGCGCTGCGTTTAGCAGCACAATAGTGCCCTCAATATTGGTTTTAATAAACTCCATTGGGTTTGTAATGGATCGATCCACATGCGACTCGGCCGCCAAATGGATAACACCATCAATCTCAAAATCAGCAAAAACCTTAGCCACAGCATCGGCATCGCAAATATCAACCTTTGCAAATTGATAGTTGGAACTATGCTCAACATCCTTAAGATTCTCAAGGTTACCCGCATAGGTAAGGCAATCCATATTTATAATACGATAGTTAGGGTACTTATTTACAAACCTTCGTATAACGTGCGAACCAATAAAACCCGCACCTCCTGTAATCAAAATCGATTTCATGTATTTATAGTTTGATTTTTAATTGCCACATGGAACTCGCCAAAATAATCATTCCCCTTTGCGAGAAATTCTCCTCATGCTCGTTTCATATGTCTATTTATTTAGTTTACGGTATTTTTGCTCCCAATGCCAAGCATTCCTAAGCGACTCACCCAGAACCGTTTTAGCCTCCCAGTTCAATTCACGCTTTGCCTTACTGGCATCGGCAAAAATGCTGGGCAAATCGCCTTGACGGCGGGGAGCAAAACTCCACTTAATCTTTACGGCATTCACCTTTTCAAAAGTTTCAATAATTTCCTTTACCGATATGCCCTTGCCTGCTCCCAGATTATATGCTTCGAGTTGAGTGGAAGAATTACCATTTACTAAACGATCTACAGCCTTAACATGCGCTTTCGATAGGTCAACAACATCAATATAATCACGAAGTGCAGTGCCATCGGGTGTTTGATAATCGTTGCCAAACACCTTCAACTCCTCTCTTACACCTGCTGCTGTTTGGGTAATATAGGGAATAAGGTTATTGGGAGTGCCCAACGGAAGTTCACCAATTTTCCCTGATGGATGCGCACCAATTGGATTGAAATAACGCAGTGAGATACTGTAAAACTGATTGTTAGCCGCAACATAATCAGCAATTATCTCTTCACACATCTGCTTTGTTCGCCCATAGGGCGATGTTGTTGGTGTCATCGGTAAAGTCTCTGAAAGCGGTAATGGAGCCTTCTCACCGTATATGGTACACGAAGAGGAAAAAACTAGCCTGTTAACCTTTGTCTTTTGCATAACCTGCAAAAGAGTAATTATTGAGAGAAGATTGTTTTGATAATACCCCAAAGGTTTATCGATTGATTCCTTTACAGCCTTAAACGCAGCAAAATGGATAACTGCCTCAATATCGGGATGCTCACCGAAGATACGAGACAAATCGTTGGCATTTGCACAATCGGCTTTATAGAATATAGGCCTTTTGCCCGTTATCTGCTCAATGCCCTTTAGTACGTGTTCCTCTGAATTTGAAAGATTATCAATAATAACAACGGTATGCCCAGCTTCAATTAGCTCAGCAACAGTATGCGACCCAATAAAACCAGTACCTCCAGTAACAAGTATTTTACTCATATGACTATGGATAAAAATTACAAAGGCAACCAAGGGTTGCCCTCAATTGTTACAAAGATAACATGAATATTGTTACCTAAAAACCGTTCTAGTACAGGTTTGGATCGGGCGATTCAATCATTCGTACATTTTTAGCCACCTCTTGGCCCCTTTCGTTCACCTCAATGGTAAACTCTAGTAAATCGCCATTCTCGATATCATTAAAATCACCTTCAACCACATCCTGATAATGAAAAAACAGATTATTGGGCGGAAACTGTATAAATCCGTACCCGTTATTCATGTTCATGGCTTTTCCCTCATGGGTTTCATCGTTAACCTCAACAGAGGGAACACGCTGTGGGTGGCCATACTCAGGCAAATCGAACAAGTTAGTGATTAGCGGAGTGTTCGACTTTAACCCACTATTAATCAACTCATGCATCGCTATGGGATAGGGAACCTCCTGGATAAGGTCCTGAGATGTACGAGTAACCACATCGCGCCCCATATCATCAGTGTACTCGAAGTCCCAGCTTAGCACCATAACCTTTGTCCCAAGCGAGTTTAACTTTCGGATTAAAGGAACATAATCGCCATCAGATGTGATGAGCACAAGTACATTGAAGCGCTTATAAAATGTTTGCTCAAAAGCTTCGAGAGCCAGCCAAACATCAATCCCCTTCTCCTCCTTTTTGCCACTTCTAGTGCGTATTGGTAGGTAGTGTGTTATCACTCCCTCTGACATAAGAATATCGTCGAAAACCCTATCATTATAAAGTTGATTGCCCCGTTGGCTTGCCTCTTGTGCACTTATGCGTCCTCTAAAGTAGTGCGCCTCAATTACCTGACAGTATCTTGCAGCAACCTCCTCCTCTTTGGCCACAATATTGCGGATAAAGTTATGAAGACCTGCAATATTTATTCGTTTTCGTCTTTGATGAAAATAGTTATAGTAGTTACTTACATGGAGAAAATAGTTGCCATCATAGAATACACCAATTCGCTTAAGCTCATTTGAGTTGTTCATAATTTTCAAGAAATTTTGATATAGATTAATATGGATATAAAATATACAAACAGCTTTTTGCTATTTGCTTAACATAATTTTAAACACGACAAATCATCTCGGAGGAAATACTAATATACAAATTTTGTATAACTTATTATTTGCTAACTAACCTTGGACAAATTTACGCATTATGTGTTAGATATCATTCTGTATATATAGATTTTTTAATTCGTTAGCAAATCGGCTGAGAAACTAAATCATAATTAAGCTGATATTAACAAACCCTCAAGGCTTAATATCAATTGATGCTCCTCCTTCAAACTGTTTAATATAAACATCGCGTTGCGGAAAGGGTAGTTCTATGCCCTTATTTTTAAATTCTTTAAAAATCTCAAAATAAAGCTGGCTTTTGAGGATATGGGGTGTTCGCGTATAATCAGTGGTAAACACCCTAAGGATAAAGTTTAAGCTGCTATCTGCATGCTCGTCAAAAAGCACATCCGCACCAGGATGTTTAAGCACCCCAGGGTGCTTATTGGCCACCTCCAGCAAAATATCCCTAACTACCTCGGGGTCCTCTTTATACGAAACTCCTACTGGAATTTTAAACCGAACATTTGCATCATTATAACTCCAATTGATAACGGTATCTGAAACAAATTTTGAATTGGGTATAAGGATAGCAATATTATCGTTGGTAATAATGGTTGTGCTGCGCGCCGAAATGTTCATCACATCGCCTGCCAAATTATCTAGTTCTGGGAGTTCAACCCTATCGCCCACCTTTATTGGGCGCTCAAAAAGGATAATAATTCCGCTAATAAAATTATTCGTAATACTTTGCAACCCAAATCCAATACCCACGCCAAGTGCTCCAGCTAAAACTGTTAATGCGCTTAAATCAATACCCGTTGATTGAATTACAATAATTAGCCCTATAAACAGGAATACATATCTAAAAATAGGTAACTACTCAGGATATTGATTAATAATTCTGCAAGCCTGTAATGCGGGAATATT
>CALGIR010000339.1 GCA_937915475.1 uncultured Bacteroidales bacterium | reverse complement strand
AGCAGATTGATATCGCGCGAGGGTATATTATACAGACTTCCCAAATAGCTATTTGTGAGTATACCGTTGTAAATATAAATCCCATGCCTAAGTCCAGCGTCATCCTTTAGGTGTTGCTTTATCCCTCCGCTATCTGCAACCTCTATCAGTAGTGGTGTAAAAACGTTGCTAATGGCTATTGATGATGTTCGGGCAACCCTGGCTGTGATATTTGGGACACAGTAGTGAACTACTCCATGCTTTACGTAGGCAGGATCTTTGTGATCTCTAACCTCCGAGGTTTCAAAGCAGCCACCCCTATCAATGCTTAAATCTACGATAACAGAACCTTTTTTCATTAGTTTTACCTGATCCTCGGTTATCATAAATTTTCCCTTGTTCTCCTCGGGTTGCACAGTGCCTATTACAACATCGGCCGTTTTGAGTACTCTTTCAAGGACCTGTTTATGAAAAATTGAGGTGTAAAGCCTTTGGCCTAAAATATCTTGAACCTCCATTAGACGCTTAATGGAGTCATCGAAAAGCTTAACGTTTGCACCCAGGCCCAATGCCGCTCTGGCGGCAAATTCACCTGCAGTTCCTGCTCCCAGAATAA
Source organism: uncultured Bacteroidales bacterium (assembly GCA_937915475.1). Lineage (GTDB taxonomy): Bacteria > Bacteroidota > Bacteroidia > Bacteroidales > Tenuifilaceae > Perlabentimonas. Next base: position 11,240 of record CALGIR010000339.1, on the reverse strand, counting down.
CAACTTCGGTGGGGGTAATTCCCGATACGCCGCCAAGCATAACACCTTTACCCTTATTCACATTACTAAGGTACTCGGCAGCCACTAAAATGGATGTGCTGCCAGCAATGGAGCTCATGGCTCTAACTAATGGGTAAGCCCCATCGGTATCGCGAATACCCTCAAATGCAATTGCGGTTGTTCGCTTTTGCATAAGGTTTTTAATTAATTGCCCCCCATTTGGTGTAAGATGAAGAGACGAAAACACTACCTGATTATCAGATAGCATATCAATCTCTTCTTTTAGCAATGGTGAAACCGTAAGAATAATCTCACATTTAAAAACTTCTTGCTTGGTTTTAACAATTTGGGCTCCCTTTTCACTGTAATCAGTATTGCTGTAGTTGGTTAATTTACCTGCATCTTCCTCAATAATAATTTCGTGTCCTTGCTCCACTAACAGCTCAACGGCTTCGGGGGTAAGCGGCATGCGGCTTTCGGTTTCGTTGCTTTCCTTGGGTATCCCAATAACTAGCTTTTGGGTTTGTTTTCTTACTTCGAGCATCTCTTCCTGGGGCATCAAACCCTTTACAAACGGAAACTCTTTTGGTGATGGTAAACGGGCCATAGTGCTTATGTTAGATGAAACTTTTTACTAAAAATGAGTTATACAAATTCCGGTTATGTTGATAACTGGTAATAGGCATATAAAGGTAAGGCAAAATATGGTACGTAGAGTTTGTTTTTTGGGAAATGATGAAGTGAAGTCATGGTTACCTGAGAAATTGGGTAATTCTTAAAAGACAAAAATAGGTTTTTAATATTAGTGGATATAATATTTCTCGCATTAGCTTGGGGCATAGCGTAAAAGTTTAGTGTAAACTTAATGAGGCACGATTTTTTTCAACAATAGTTTCAAAGTTCTGTTTATTCCGATAATCTTTGTAAGATAATTTTTGTTTTAAACACACACACAAACTTTTATCGCATGCTTTGTATTAAGGATTTGCACACCGACCCCTATTTTAACCTCGCAGCCGACGAGTATATGATGAGGAATTTTAAGGAGGATTGCTTTATGCTCTGGCGAAACGAGCCCTCAATTATTGTTGGTAAGCACCAGAACACCATGTCTGAAATTAACATCGACTATGTTAGGGACAATAATATTAAGGTTGTTCGCAGGATAACTGGTGGGGGAGCAGTTTTTCACGACCTTGGTAATCTCAACTTTACCTTTATCCGCAATAGCGAGGAGGGGGCACAGGTCAACTTTAGAAAATTTACCCTTCCCATTCTCGAGGTTCTCCAAAAAATGGGGATTAATGCAAAGTTCGAAGGCAGAAATGATCTTACAATTGACGGGAAAAAGTTCTCAGGTAATGCCGAGCATGTATGGAAAAACCGAACCCTTCATCATGGTACTTTGCTGTTCTCAGCAATTATGACCGATCTTTCTGCAGCATTAAAGGTAAATCCCCTTAAATTCAGTGATAAAGCCGTTAAATCGGTTCGATCGAGGGTTACGAATATTAGTGAGCACCTGCCAGAGAAGATGGATGTACTAGAGTTCCGCGATCGCATTATGGAGCATATTATGGAGATGTACCCCGAATCGCAAGAGTACGCGTACACCCCCGAGGATATTGCTAGCATTGAGAAATTACGGGACGAGAAGTTTAAGACCTGGGAATGGACTTTTGGCTATTCGCCCGATTACGATTTTAAGAAGATGACCCGTACCGAGGGTGGTAGCATCGAGTTTCACTTCAATGTAAATAAAGGGGCAATTACCGATATTCGCATTTTTGGCGATTTTTTCCACAAGAACGATATTGAGGAGATAGAAAAATCGCTAATTGGCGTTAAGCACGATCATGAGGCTATTACCGTAGCCCTATCCAAATTCGATTTTGAAAGCTATTTTAAGAATATCAAGGTAGCTGAGTTTGTGGCAGGGATGTTTTAACGGGGTTAAAGCTCAGCTAATCTTTGCACAATTCATCAATTTCGCTTAGTACCAACCTGCTCTTTATTTCCGAAAGGCCAAGTGATTTTAGCAGGTTATGATTGCTTGCTAGCTGGCGACAAAGCACAACACCCTTATCCATAAGTTGCTGTTTTTCTCTTTTATTAATCTGAGTAAGCGCAGTAACTGGGAACATCTTGTAGGAGTCAATCATATCCTTTAAGCTATGCCCCCTAGGGTAGTCCCAGCTAACCAGATGAAGCCCCGAGCACTTTCCATAATCTATGGCATCGGTTGTAAAGCGTGTGTTGGTTACAATCCATCCATGGAACTTGTATCCATTGTATTCTGGTAATTTGCATCGTATTGCCTCAATGTCGTTTACCCTCGACCTGATGTATAGCGGCACTTGCACATTGGCATGTTTACCCTGCGTATTGTAGTATTTGCACTCCACCAGATACTGGGTATGGTTTTTTGTTGCAATCACATCCACCTCGTGCTGCACGCATTGCCCCTGCACAACCTGTCCAACCTTGGTATCAAAGCCCTGTATCTCGAAAATTTGGCCCACAAAATGCTCAAAGGGATATCCAGTAGGGCCTAACTCCATTAGCGCTTTTTTAAGGCTATACCTGGCCGCATAACCCTTACGCTTTTTCTTTAGCAGATTAAATGCCTTTGTGTATATCTGTTTGGTTGTTACACCCTCAACTAGCCATAATTCTACCTCGGATACTATTTCGGCAATAATGCTCTGTTTTGCGCCTGCGCGCCTAAGCGAATGTTCCAATTTGGATCTTTGGAATGTTTCTTTTTTGCCTGAGGCCTTAATAATTTGTGGTGCGTTGTTCATTTTGATGTTAATTAACTGAAAAGCAATTCAATACGTTCACCATTTGGGATATTAAGATGATGTGCTAATATACCCAATTTTTTAGCACCCTCAACATGCTGCTCCGAATCATCAATAAAAAGTGTTTCCTCTGGTTTAAGATTGTTCTCGTTGAGGATTAGCTCAAAAACCTCAGCATCGGGTTTGCGCATGTGGATTAGGTGCGAGTAGTACTCCCTGTTGAAGAATACTGAAAGATTATCAACACCAAAAGTTTTGTGTAAAATTTGGTTGTACTCCTCGAGGTGTATAGCGTTGGTATTGCTTAGCAAAAAGGTTTTGTAGCTACTTTTTACCTTTCTCAGCAGTTCCAACCTCAATGGAGGAAAGTCAAGCAGCATGGCATTCCATGCGCTATTTATCTGCTCATCGGTTAAGTTCGACAAGGTGATTCGGCGAATTTCATCCCTAAACCCCTGGGGCGTAATCAGTCCTTTATCGAGCAAGTCGAATACCCCAACCTGCTTTGCTTGGTTAAAAAGCGTATCAAAGTTCTCTAACCCCAACGCTTTAAAGGCGTTAATGGTTAAATGATAATCGATGTTTAGGATAACACCACCCAAATCGAAGATGATGTTTTTAATTTTTCTCTCAGCAAAAGGATTAAAAACCGGTTTTTTCATAAAAAAGTTATCTTTAGATTGTAAAATTACAATACAAATATGTATTTTTGCAGTCCAATAAAAAAACCTTTTCGGTTTTTTGTCGGGGCCCATAGCTCAGCTGGTTGTAGCACCTGACTCATAATCAGGGGGTCGCTGGTTCAAGCCCAGCTGGGCCCACTTAAAAATTAAGCACTTACAATATTTTTGTAAGTGCTTTTTTATTTTGATACAAACATTCTACAAACAAAAGGGCTTATTTCCCCTCCAATAAGAGCTAAGGTATTCCGTTTCTTTTCATCAACTTCTCTATTACTTTTTAATGCCTTTTGGCTTTAGCAGTAATAAAAGTGAGTAATTATTATTAAGATTCACAATCTTAATAAATAAATACAAGCCTGTATATCAGGTATATAAGATGTTGTTTTTTAAGAATCAAACCTTAATCGAGAATCTGCCACTTTGGTATGTAGTTTTGAGTCGTTTTAGAATTTCTTCAAACTCATTAAAAGCGAAGCATATGATACCAGAAAAATTGATTTCAGAAAAGTTCAGCAGGCTAGAAAACCTACTTCTCCTTCAGAAGAAGAAGTTGACTCTTAAGGAGGCAGCACTTTACACAGGGTACAAAGAAAGCTACTTATATAAGTTAACTGCTTCCAAGAAGATACCGCATAGTAAACCAAGTGGGGGAGCAGTATTCTTCGATAGGGAGGAACTTGAGCAATGGTTAGGTAAAAACAGGGTTAAAACAACAGAAGATGTAGAGAATGAGGCAGAATTTTTTAAAATCTAAAAAGCTTAATTATGAAGCCAAGCTTAAGCTATTTTCCACATTCAACAAACACATTCTTTGAGAGACGCATCAGAAAACTACTGCTCAAACACCAAGCAAACGGATACCTTTTATATAATTACTTAAAAACTGAAATATTTAAGTTGAATGGGTATTATCTGGATTATGATGAGTTGCTTTATGACGACATATCTGATTGGTTTAAATTCTTAAGCAAAGAATCTGTTGGTGAAATACTTAATACTCTGTTTGAGATAGGTTTGTTCGATAAACAAATCTTTGTCAATCAAAATATTTTAACATCAGTAAGCATTCAAGAAGATTTTGTTGACATTATGAAAGGTATGAGGAGGCAATACTATATTCAACCAGAAATAAGGCTTTTAGGTAATGATTACTACGAAAGTAGCTTAAGAGTAAAAGATAAGGATGAAAATATTATGAAGTCTTCTGAAGATTTCGGAAAACTTCCGCAGACAAAAAACAACTCTTCGGAAAACTTTGGAAGAATTACTCAAACTTCGGAAGATTTTCAAAAAATGGAAAATGCTTCGGAAGACTTCGGATGCAATTCGGAGGTCTCTTCGAAGAATCACACAAATTACTTAGAAAGAAAAGGAAGGAAGGAAGAAAATGAAAAAAAGAAATTAAAAATAAACAAACTCTCTTTCTCTTTAGAAGAAAAACAGAAACTTCTTGAAATATTTTTAATAGAAAAGAATTTCCCTTTTGATGAGTTTGAAAAGTTTATAAACTATTACTCGCAAAAGGGATGGGTAGATAAGAACGGCAATAAAATAACAGACAAAGTGGCGGCTGCCCGAATTTGGACACAGCTTGATTCGCCACACAAATTTTTTATTAGTCCAGATTATCATAAAGTATGGAGTGAAGTTTGGGCGAAATACAATAAATCTATTGGTTTTGAAAAGGCAAAGCACTTACTCTACGTTAAGCCACAGTTTAAAAATGATGAATTAATATTTATCTGTGAGCAGAAAGAAATTGACTTGTGTGAAGCAAACATAGAGTTTTTAAAACCAATCTTAAGGAATGTTTTCGGGCAGAACATCAAATTAGGTTACAAACTAGCAGAACGTAGTAGGGTGAATATTTTAACAGAGTAGTTGGATAGTGCGTTGGATAGCGAGATAGTGGCCTTGTAGGCCTTTCTCGATTTTCGCACTTCGTTTGAAAATGGGATTTACTCCCTTTGGTCGTAAATCCGGAAGAGAAAATCAACTGCATTAATGGCAGCAATAAGACCTAAAAGGACAAATATATTTCGTGTTCGGCTTTCGTTTGCGGAGCAATCGCTCATCAAGCGAAAAGCAAAGGCGGCTGGCCTAACGGCATCGCGCTTTGTCCGTGAATCAGCTCTTGGGGTTAAGATTACGCCCAGGGTATTCACCGAGGAAGAGAAGCAGCTTTACAAAACCTTGGTTGGATTGGCCAATAACATGAATCAGATTGCCAAGAAGTACAATTCGGGCGATAGGATGTTTTTGGAACTAACCACAACCCTCGAAAGTACAAAGGGAATAATTAAAAGGTTGCTAAACTATGATAGGTAAAACAAAGATTGGAAGGGGTTTCAAGGGTACCCTACTGTATTGTCTAAATAAGGACAAGAACCCTGAAATTTTAGGTCAGAATGGGACTTGTTATAGCAATCCCAAGGGGTTAACCCGAGAGTTTGTGGCCATATCCTCGGAGAATAGAAATATCTCAAAGCCCGTTTGGCACTCATCACTATCATTTGCAAAGGAAGATGAGATAACCAACAAGCGAATGGTTGAAATAGCTAATAGATTTCTTGAGAAGGCAGGTTTTGCTAGCCATAATCATCAGTTTGTGATAATAAAGCATAACGATACAGACCATACTCACTGTCATATTGTGGCCAATAGGGTAGGGTTCGATGGAAATGCCGTGAGCGATTACTATAGTAAGTCGAGAACCGTTCAGTATGCAAAGGAGTTGGAGGATGAGTATAAGTTGGTTAAAACAAGTCAGATAGCAAAGGATAGAGGGTTTTCGAAAAGCCGAGACATAGACGTTAGTGCATCAAAAGATAACCTCAAATCCATTTTACAACGTGCCACTTCTAATAGTAAGGTTAAAACGTTTGACAGGTTTGTTGGCTCGCTTAAAAAGGAAGGCGTAGAAGTAAACCTAGCGAAGTATAGGAAAAACAACCAAGCCTATGGCATTTCATACACCTATAACGGAGTTACTTACAAGGGGTCGGAAATTGGTAAGCAATTCGCACTAAAAGGTATCTCTAATCACTTCGGTAATTTGGGAGTATCTGTTGTTGCCAATATAACCCCAACAATTAAGGTGATTCGTAGAGTCGCAAATATTATATCAAGAGGAATTGATTTTTAATATCCAACACATTATGAACAACGAAGAAAAAATCTTGGCAGCCATTGAGGAAATTGCTCACCAGCTAGGTGATCTGAAGAAGAATTCAAGCAAATCAATCGACAATGAATCACTGGCCACCCTAACATCAAAATTAGATGCAATTAACGAAACTCTTGAAAAACGTTCGTCTGAAATGGGTATTGCTCAGGGGGCAGATTCCATTATCCTAAGTGAAATTAAAGCAATTCAGCAGCAAATAAAGGCTGAGCGCCCAGAGGTAACTCACCGCTATATCGAGGTTAAAAAGCCCCGTTCGTGGGTTATTGGGGTAGTATCCTACTTTTTGGTAAGCGTCGTGCTGTGCTTTTTGCTTGTGGTAAGCAATGTCAATTTAAAGAGAGAGGTAAAGGCCATAAGCCCAAATGACTATAAGTATCGCTATTTAAAGCTGAAAAGTTTTCGGTTCGACAGCTTTAAAACGGGCATAAAAACCACAACCGACCTTTTATACCTTATCGATGAGCAGTATATCAACAATGAGCAAGACCTAAAGCAGTATGTTCTCCAGAGGGAGAATGAGATTAGGCGAGCCTTTGAAGCATCCGAAATTGCAAAGCAAAAGGAGGCAGAGGCTAAAGCCGCCAAAGCGGAAGCCGAAAAGTTAAGAAGTGGGCTACATCAAAAGTGATGGTAACTCCTATCCTAGGGCAAATTCATGTTGTATGATTTCGTAAGCACACGCATCATAATTGCCGTTTCGGTTTTATGGTCGTTGTACTTTTCTACTAAATACTTTTTAAACTCAAGGAAAGCAGTTGGGTACTGAAAGAAATAGGTTGTGTTGTTTTCAGTGCTACTCTTACTGATGTTTTCGAGTAATTGCATACCCTGTGGGTGGTGAGTTTTTACCAGTTTACTAAACTTCTGGTAATCCTCTTCAATGTCCTCGTTGGTTAATGAGTACATTAAACTCCTAATCTCTTCCATCTCTGGATCCCTACCATCTTTCTCAATTCTCTTTGTGCTCATTGCATTTTGTTTTTATGTGAATAAAAAAGGCGTGAACCCCCGCTATATAGTCACAGACAGGTACCGCCAAGCACCCAGAGAGAACTATAAAAGCGAAAGGAACACGCCCAATGCTATTGAGCGCATTCACTTTCGTGCTTCTCCCTCTCAAAAATTGGCGGTTTTGTCTGTGGAGAAACCAAAAGTTAATGCTATGTTTCTTATGTCTTAATGCAAAGATACTACAAAAGGAGTACTACTACTATAACGATTCGTCAATAATTGTTGTTTTCTGATACTTGTAAATATAAAAGGTATCGGAATACAGTGAAATAAACTCCAAAAAAGGATAAATTTTGATAAATTCGAGGGTTATTTAGTTTGATATAGTAAACACTGATTATAAAGCCTTTCAATGAACAACTTTAAAGAGAAAGCCGACCTGATTTGGCGGGTTGCCGACCTTTTACGGGGCGACTACAAGCAGGCCGACTATGGCAAGGTAATACTGCCAATGACCGTTCTGCGCCGACTAGACTGCATACTAAAACCCACCAAGGATAAGGTTTTAGCATATCTACCCAAGATCGATAGCCTGGGCGAAAGTGCAAGGGATATTGCCCTTAACAAGCTGGCGGGTTTTAACTTTCACAACCGTAGCCAGTTCAATTTCGATAAGCTAATTGCCGACCCCAACAATATTGCAGCCAACCTGCGCAATTTTATTAATGGTTTTTCGGTCAGTGCTCGGGAAATTATCGACTACTTTAAGTTCGACGATCAGATTGACCGTATGGACGACCCCAAGGCCGATATCCTGTTCCGGGTGGTGAAAGCCTTTCAGGAGATTGACCTCTCCGAGATGGAATCGATGGAGATGGGATACGTATTCGAGGATCTTATCCGTAGGTTCTCCGAGCAATCGAACGAAACGGCAGGGGAACACTTTACACCCCGCGAGGTGATAAAACTGATGGTTAATGTTCTTTTCAACGAGGATAGGGATACACTAACCCAAAAGGGCATTGTGAAAACCCTTTACGACCCTGCCTGTGGAACGGGTGGAATGCTCTCGGTTGGTGAAATGCACCTTAAGGAGCTGAACCCACAGGCCGAGCTAAAGGTATTTGGGCAGGAGATAAACCCCGAGTCCTACGCCATCTGCAAATCCGATATGCTGATAAAAGGGCAAAACCCATCCAATATAAAGTTTGGCAATACCTTTACCATTGATGGTTTGGAGGATGAGAAGTTCGACTATATGCTCTCGAACCCGCCCTTTGGGGTTGATTGGAAAAAGGCACAGGTTACCATTAAGGCCGAAGCCGCAAGCAAGGGCTTTGATGGGCGTTTTGGTGCTGGATTACCCCGCATTAACGATGGCTCGCTGCTGTTCCTGCAGCATATGATCTCCAAAATGAAAACCGATGGCTCACGCATTGGTATTGTGTTTAACGGCTCACCGCTATTTACGGGTGCAGCCGGAAGCGGCGAGAGCAATATCCGCCAGTGGATAATTGAGAACGACTGGCTTGAAGCAGTAATTGCCCTGCCCGACCAGCTATTCTACAACACGGGCATATCAACCTATATTTGGATAGTAACCAACAACAAAAGCCCCCAGCGCACGGGCAAGGTGCAGCTAATAAACGCCACAGGTGTAAAGGACGACGAACTGGTTAAGGATGGCAAGCTACCCTTTAACCGCTTTTGGGAGAAGATGGAGCGCAGCCTGGGCAACAAGCGCAAGCGCATAGCCGAGAATGGCACCGAGAAGGGTGTTGGCTACATTGCCCAGCTATATGGCGAATTTCAAGAGAACGAGTTTTGCAGCATTTACCCTAACAAGTACTTTGGCTACTGGCGGGTAACGGTGGAGCAGCCGCTGGTTGAGAATGGCAAAGTGGTAAACGACAAGCAGGGCAACCCCAAGCCCGATGCCAGTCTGCGCGACTACGAGAATATTCCATTCCTAAAAAAGGATGCCAACGGCAAGCTAATTCCCCAAACCATTGAGGAGTACTTTGAGCGCGAGGTAAAACCCCACCTGCCCAATGCGTGGATTGACCACACCAAAACCAAAACGGGCTACGAGATAAACTTTACCAAGTATTTCTATGAGTTTAAACCACTACGTCCATTAAAGGATATTAAGGCTGATATTTTGGCGTTGGAGAAAAAAACCATTGAGATGGGAAAATCGATACTATCATAAATAAAAAAACCCGGCTTCTTCATCGGCATCTATTATCCGAGAGAGGAAGTACCGGGACGGCAATACAAAGATAATACAATTTATATGGATAAGCAATATTTCGAGAAAGTTTTTTCAAACCAAAGGATGCATAAGTATTATGACAAGTATCCGTTGGATGAAAAGAAAGCCATTCAGCATTACCAATGCAATATTCAGATTTCAGAAGCATTTTACCCCTGTTTGTCGGTATTAGAAGTAGCTTTAAGGAATGCTGTAAATAGGGAGCTGATAACAAAGTTTGGTGTAGATGATTGGTATAATAGGCTTCATTTAACTCCAGGTTTATCAAAACTTCTGAAAGAAATTAATGTTGCTCAAAACAACATAACAAAACGAAAGGAATTAATTAATCCATCAAAGGTAGTGGCTGAACTGACCTTCGGTTTTTGGACACGATTGTTCAACAGCGAATTTGAACTTATTTTATGGAAGGATTTAAGGCGTGCTTTCCCTTTTATGCCAAAAAAGATGAGGCAGAGAAAAAATGTATCTGCACCAATTAACGTGTTTAGAACCTTTCGAAATAGGGTTTTTCATAACGAACCTATTTGCTGGAATCTAACAAAGTTACAGCACATTCATAGCGATATGATTATTGTGATGGGATGGATAAATAACGATTTGCCAACGTGGATAACAACCTTTGACAGATTTGATTCAGTTTTGAATGAAGTGAAGAAGAAATTGAAATGAACAAATACGATAAATATAAAGAAAGCGGCATTGAGTGGATTGGCGAAATTCCTGAGCATTGGGAGGTGAAAAGGGTTGCATCATTTGGAAAGTTTTCAAAAGGAGGAGGTGTTTCGAAAAGTGAATTAACAGTTGATGGTCTACCCGTAATTTTATACGGTGACATTTACACTAAATATGACACCTCTGTAAAAAATGTTCAAAATAAAATCCCTGTTGAAATTGCTGAGAAAGCAAGGCAAATTGAGAAAAACGCAATTCTATTCACTGGTTCGGGTGAGACTATTGAGGATATTGGGAAATGCGTTGTTTATCTTAACGATGAAAAAGCCTATGCTGGTGGTGATGTTATAATTCTAGAACAGCAAAAAAACAACAGTTTGTTTTTGAGTTATGTGTTAAACACACCTGGTGTTAAGTATGAAAAGGCTAAATATGGCAAAGGTGAAATAGTTGTTCATATTTATTCATCGCAACTTAGAGAGATTAAAATTCCTATTCCCCCGCCCTCTGAACAAACCGCCATAGCCACCTACCTCGATCGCAAAACCGCCGAGATTGACCAGCTAATTGATGCCAAGAAACGCCTTATTGAGCTGTACCACGAGGAGAAAACCGCCATTATTAACCAGGCGGTTACCAAAGGCATTAACCCCAATGCCAAAATG
>CALGIR010000338.1 GCA_937915475.1 uncultured Bacteroidales bacterium | reverse complement strand
CTTTACAATCGTTTTGTTCAAAGACTAAAGATACCCTCTCCTACCTTTGTTCCTGACTCACTCTTTAGTCTTTGAACAAAACGATTGTAAAGCGGAATGGCAATATCTGGATGCGCTGCCTTTATGAATGACGGCCTATTGCCCTTTTTAGTTTTTGCGTGAAGCGTGAACTGGCTGACCACTAAAATTTGGCCATCCACTTCACCAATCGAAAGATTCATTAAACCATCGGCATCGTCGAAAATTCGTAATCGTAAAAGCTTACCAACCATCCAATTTAAATCTTCTTCATTGTCATCATCTTCAAAACCAGCAAGGACCAAAAGGCCTTTATCAATATTGCTAACTTCTTTTGCATTTACAACAACAGAAGCGCTCTTTACTCTTTGAACTACGACTCTCATAGAAACACCCAATGAATGCGAATGACGTTGTTTACTGTCAAGAACACACCCGTTCGTATTGTTTTGTTGTTTATTTATGAAAAATTAAAATCTTCTCCTCGGTGTTTTGCAAATGTAGCAATAAGAGAAAAAACCTTTAGTATATTTGTGGATTAAAATTATAGTTTTTACAGGCTGGGTTAAATGATTATAAATAGCAAAAATAGCAAAATTTTTCCGGGTAATTCCTTTTCACATGTATTACAGCAGCCCGATACGCTGACTGTAAAGGATAGTGCTCGCACAACTCCCCTGGCCAAGGACACCATTAAAACGCCAAGTGACATTAATCCTATATTCCTTGAGTTTGAGCGAAAAAGCGTTGAAATAGAAGAGCAAAAAGCGAAGGTGGTAAAGGTCCCTATTCCAGCCCGTAAGTTTCAAGTTACAAAAACTGATACAACCTGCTACATTTGTCCACAGGGCGAATTTGTTCCCTTACATAGCATCATTGAGCAAAAACAAATCCCTCAAAATCTATTTACAGAAACCACACTTTACAATAAGGAGTACTATAAAAACTTTATTGGCGCCAAAGGTTCTGTGTTTCTCGAAACGGAACGAACGCCAGAAAAAACATTTACCGAAAGCATTACCATTAAGCCAAAAGCAAAAAAAAATGCAACCCAAGATTGGACAATCTGGCCTTCCATTTTAATACTACTTCTCCTGGCATACATTAAAATATTCTATTCTAAAAGTATTACATCACTTTTCCGTGGTGGAATTTTCCACTTCATAGCGGGCAGGCTTACCAAAGAAAACTCATTGCTTTGGAGCAGGCTTTTTATCCTTCTAGACACTCTATTCTTTATAACCATTCCCCTAGGGATAAGCCTAGCAATGGGTCACTTAGAGCTAATACCAGAGAATTTCTCATCATTTAAGGTTTTTATTTTATCCCTTGCGGTTCTACTTGCCTTTAGGGTATTCCGATTTATTTCCATTAAAGCTATTGGAGTGATAAGCAACAAGCAAAAGGAACTAAATGATTTGTATTTTAACACTTTACTTTACACCAGAATCATTAGTATTTTGCTTGCACCCATTGTTGTTCTGTTGGTTTACATAAATCGGAGTTTAACCACTACACTGCTTATTGTTTCAGCAGGTTTAGTAGTTATAGCCGTCGTTTATAGGACATTGCGAACACTACAGGTATTTATTAATAAAGGATTTTCGTTGTTCTATTTAATTTTATATCTTTGTGCCCTCGAAATTATCCCTATTTTGCTATTGGCAAAAACTATTTATTAACGGGATATAGTGATGTTGAACAAAACCCCCAATGCCTTGAAAATCAAAAAGATTATTGTTTCGCAACCTGAACCACAAAGCGAAAAATCTCCCTATCTTGATTTAATCGAAAAGCACAATATTAAGATTGACTTTAGACCATTTATTCAAGTTGAGGGTGTTTCATCAAAAGAGTTCCGTCAACAGCGAATAGATATTCTTCAGCACACTGCCGTAATTTTCACTAGCCGCACAGCTATTGACCATTTTTTTAGAATTTGCGAAGAGGTTAGGGTCACTGTTCCAGAAACAATGAAATATTTCTGTATTACAGAAACCGTTGCCCTATACCTTCAGAAGTACATCGTTTATCGCAAAAGAAGAATCTTTTTCGGTCAGGGAATGTTTCCTCAATTAATGGAGGTTATCAGTAAACATAAAGCCGAAAAATATCTTATCCCACTTTCTGATGTACATAAGACTGAGATTCCAAAATCTTTGGATAAAGCAAAAATTAAATATACCAAAGCCATACTATACCGCACTGTTAGTAGCGATTTATCAGATTTAAATGGAATGGATTACGACATTCTCGTATTCTATAGTCCAAGTGGAATAAAATCGTTGTTTAAGAATTTTCCCGACTTCAAACAAGGAAATACTAAAATTGCAGCATTTGGCCCTACTACAGCAAAGGCAGTTAAAGAACATAAGCTTAAAGCCGATATATTAGTTCCAACCCCAAATTGCTCAAGCATGACTCAAGCACTAGATGAGTATATTAAGACACACAACAAAAATACCAAATAGTGTAGCTAGCTTAGCTGATTACATGTAAGGGCAAAACAGTACATCTCATAAAATGAAGCCATTTGGCTTTCCAAAACAAGAAAAACTTTGCTCAAAAAAGAGCATCGAAACCATCTTTTCAACTGGTATTAACCAGTTTTGCTATCCCTATAAGGTGCTTTACCTACCATCAGCTATTATTGATGAGTTTCCCTTTGCACAGGTCATGTTTGTTGTCCCAAAAAGAAAATTCAAGAGAGCTGTTGACCGTAACCGCATTAAGCGTAAAATGAGAGAGGCTTACAGGTTAAATAAGCATGTACTAAAAGAATGGTGCGTTAAGAACAATACTCACATTAAGCTTGTTGTTATGTACGTTGCCTCATCACAAGAGGATTTTGGTGCCCATCAAAAAGCTATACAGTGCATATTTTCGTCAATTGAAAAAGATTTAACCCATGAGGTTCATCCGTAAAATTGCAATACTCATTCTCACCATCCCTATTAAGTTCTACCAACTGGCCATTAGCCCATTCTTTCCCCCTAGCTGCAGATACACACCAACTTGCTCTAGTTACTGTTTAGAAGCACTTAAAAAGCATGGACCAATAAAAGGGTTGTGGCTTTGCATAAAAAGGGTTCTCAGCTGTAATCCGTGGGGAGGAGATGGGCACGACCCTGTTCCTTAGGCTACTTCATTTTTAAAATTTGCTCTTTTTAGCTCTAAAAGAAATACCAACAACCCTATTTGGACTTATATTTGCTTACTTTGCTGTTTGCATAACCTGAATTTTATCAAAATAAGAAAGAATGGCAATATTTAAAAATAAGAAACATCTGGTTTGGATTCCCATAGCAGCAATACTCATAGTTTTCTTTTCGTTTAAATCAATCGACTTTAAAACATCAAAAAGCCTCGATATCTTCTTTTCGTTCTTTCGTGAGCTTAGCATTTTTTATGTTGATGATATTGATCCCGAGAAATTAATCTACACAGGTATTGATGCAATGCTCAAGTCACTCGACCCCTACAACGACTTTATACCCGAAGAGAATAAAGAAACTTTAGAGTTTCAAACAACTGGTGAATATGGAGGAATGGGTGCCCTCATTAGGCATGGGGTTGAATTCGCTGTTATTGCGGAGGTATACGAAGGAAGCCCTGCACATAAAGCAGGACTTATGGCCGGTGATGAAATTAGGCGTATTGATGGCATTACAACGAAAGGGTTAACCGTAGATAAGGTAAGTAACAAACTCAAAGGGGCATCAAACACAATGCTTAGCCTTGTTGTTAAAAGATATGGTGTAAAAGATTCTTTGGAGTTTAACTTTAACCGTGAAAAAATTCATATTCCTAGCGTTCCATACTACGGAATGGTTAATGATGATTTGGGTTATATTAGGCTATCAAACTTTACCATAAATTGCGAAAGCGAAGTAAAAGACGCGCTAAAAAGTTTAAAAAAGCAAAAAGCAAAAGGGCTAATTCTCGACCTGAGAAGCAACCCAGGAGGACTTCTATACGAAGCTGTTAAAGTTGTAAACTTATTTGTGGAAAAAAACCAACTTGTGGTTTACACCAAGGGACAAATAAAGGAGTTCGACCAGGAATACAGCACTCCTTCCAAGCCATTTGATACAGAAATTCCGCTTGTTGTGATAGTTGATAGAATTTCTGCATCTGCATCTGAAATTGTAGCAGGGGCTCTGCAGGACTTAGACCGAGCGGTTATTATTGGCGAAAGAACATTTGGCAAAGGGCTTGTACAGGCTACACGTCCGTTGCCCCACAACGCGCAGCTAAAAATTACAACCGCCAAATACTATATTCCTAGCGGCAGATGCATTCAAGCTGTTGACTTTGCCAAAAGGGATGAAGAGGGCAGGATTCATTCTATCCCCGATTCGCTTATCAATGAATTTAAGACTAAAAGCGGCAGATTAATGTACGACGGAGGGGGTATTACACCCGATATTGAGCAAACAGTTACGTTCTACAGCCGACTATCTGCTAGTTTGTATGCGCAAAACATGCTATTTAATTACGCCACTAAGTTTCGCCATACGCACTCCGAAATTGCTCCTGCTGCTATGTTTGAACTAACCGAAAATGATTTTGCCGATTTTTTATCATACCTCGATTCTGTTGGTTTTGAATACGAAAGCCAAACCAGCGCGCTGCTAAAAGAACTTAAAAAAACTGCCACAAGTGAAAATTACTATACCCCAAACCAATCACTTTTCGATAGTCTTGAAATGACCATTGATAAAAAGGGGTATACAGAATTTGAACTGTATAAGGAGGAAATTGCAAAGCTTATCGAAGAGGAAATTGTTGGCCGATACTACCTGCAAAAAGGAAAGGCAAAATACAACCTGAATAAGGATGAGGTGATAGAAAAGTGCATTGAAGTGCTGTCAAGCCCTAGTCTTACGAATCAAATTTTGTCAAACAATAGCGAAAAACTAACGCATAACAACCAAATCACTAAAACTGTTTCAAATTACGTTGGCTGTAGGCTAACGGCAAAAAAGGAACTAACAAAAACCCCGTGCTAATCAGAATCTCTTTTTAAGTACAATTCTAAAGGTTGTTCCTTTATCAAGTTCCGAATGGTTAATGAATAGTTTTCCCCCATGATTCTCTTCAATAATTCGTTTCGATAGAGATAGCCCCAATCCCCAACCACGGGTTTTGGTTGTAAACCCTGGCTGAAAAACAGATTTAAAATACGAACGCTGAATCCCTTTCCCATTATCGGAAATATCGATAAAAACTACTTGAGTACTGTCACTAATAGATACACTTACCTTACCTGTGCCATTTACAGCATCTACCGCATTTTTAATCAGATTCTCTATTACCCACTCAAACAAAGTCTCATTGAGCGGTAAAAGGATTGATTCGCCATCGTCATATTTCTTCTCAATCTCAATCTTATTCGATAGCCGGTTTCTCAAATAATCAATTGTACCACTAATAATTTGGGTCAGGCTGGTTTCCGAAAGCACAGGGCTTGAGCCAATTTTCGAAAACCGGTCAACTATTTTTTCAAGCCTCCCCACATCCTTTTCAAAATTTTCGACCAAACTTGGCTTTAGGTTTGACTCTTTTAAAATTTCTAACCAAGCCAGTAACGATGATGTTGGGGTACCAAGCTGATGAGCAGTTTCTTTAGCCATCCCTACCCAAACACTATTTTGCTCTGCACGCCGCGAATAGTTGAAGGCATAGTAGGAGACAAGTATAAAAAACACAATAACAATTAACTGAATATAAGGATAGTAGGTTAACCTAACTAGCGTAGTACTATCTTCATAATAAACATAGTTCTTAACTCCATCTAACAAATCAACCTTAATGGGTTCGAGCGTTCTTTGCATCCTGCTCAATACCTTTTCCATTCCACCTGCTTTTTTTATGCGCCGAGGCGAAATATTTGCATGCGAAACAATGTTACCATCACCATCAGTAAGAATAACGGGAACCGTTGTATTGTTGTGAAGAATTTCGATAATAATATCAAAACTTTGTGTGGTATCAGATAGGTTGGTTACCAGAGATAGTTCCTTAATGGCCTGAGCCCACAGCTCTATCTTTTTTCGCTCTTCCTGCGAAAGTTCCTTTACTAAGGAGTTGGTTATGAATAGCGATGCAAAACCAATTGCAATTGCTACAAAAAGCAGAATTAACTTCCAGCGTTGCTTTAGAATATGTGCTCTCAAATAAATGCTTTTAAAAAAGTTAGTAGCTGTTATGACTAAAAATCCCAATAGTGCTTATTCCTATTCATCGTCCCACTCTATTATAAACTTTGGCTTCTTTTTTTTATTGCTTGCAGTGTCTAACTTTTGAGCATTTGGTGTTTCACTGGTTATTGTGTTAGTAGTATCTGAGCTTCGCTTAAGGAACTTAAACTCATCTTGCAGGATTCCCTTTAACGTTTCTCTCTCTACCTGTAAACTCTCTCTAAAAACCTCACGAGCCGTTGCCCTATCGTATGAGACATTGTGTGTAGTGTTATTGCCCTCAATTTTAAGGTACACCTTTACCCCATCCGCATCCTGCTCAATAACCCCAAATTGATTGCTTTGCGCTGATGATTTTTTAAATAGAACATCAGACAATTTAACACGAACCTGATATAGGTATTTGCCATTAAACTTATGATTGCCCGAAGCAAATAAGTTAAGTGCCGATGAGTTAATTTCCATTTGGGGTATAAATACTGTTTCGTCAGTAACGGTAATCGTGTTTTTTAGGGTTCTGAAATATATATCCTGCAATTCTTGCAGTTCAATAAACTTAGAAAGGCTCTCGAGTTGCTTAACGTTTTTCAATCTCCCATCGTGAAGAATTAAGTTTGATGAGGCCTTAACATTTTTTTTACTTATTACCCCACCCTCAATAGTTGTGCTAAACACAACATTCCCATCAAGTAAGCCAGAAATATTATGGCTGGTAATAATGTCCTGTTCAAAATTATTAAAGGCAGTAAAAAGGTTTGAAACGTCTATTCCATCTAAATCCACATCGGCACTCAAGGCATACCCATTGCCATCAAATATGCTTGCTCCAATTCGTCCGGTTACTATCCCATCGCACGTCCTGCATAAGAAACTATTGCAAATCAGTTCATCCTCATTAAGGTGGAATGAAGCGCTAAGTGGTTTTGCCGTAAAGTTGTTGTGGATGAACTCATCTATAAAAACATCACCAGCTATTGACTGAATCCGATTCCAAGTTGAAACCCCTTTAACAGAGACAGTGTCAGTATTTTCAGCCAAAAGCCAATTTGAGTTAATGGAATCAATAACTATACTTGTTTGAACTTCTGCTTTGCTATTATTGAAAAGAATACCCCCTGCATTGGCAACCCTAAACTCTGCTTCAAAGTTTGCATTATGCAGCAAGCCCTTTAATTTGGCTTTTGTAATATCCTGATTGGCTATTGAGAACTCGCCCGAAACACCCTTTAGGTCAGGGATTCTTCCAACCGTTTCAAAGTCGATATCCTTTACAACTGTACTAGAAATAAACTTAGAGTTCTCAAATGAAGCCAGAGTAACCTGATTTATACTTTCTAGCATTCCCAAAGCTTCAAAACTTCCGTTAACCTCACCTCGGGTTACCGGAAGAGACACACCCCATTCCTTCAATCCGCCGATATCTATACCATGTTCAACTTTCAGGTGATATAGCGGAGTATTTATATTCTTTAGCTTAAGGGAACCTTCAATAAACGAATTAAGTGTTTTGAGCCTAAATTTTGAGATGTCGATGGTAGATGATTCAGGCTTGCCCAAATCACCGTTTGAAAAACCTCCCATAACATCGGTTAGGTGCACTTCGGGTTTATCGGGCAGTAACAGGGTTATCCCTTTAGTAAAATAATTTAGATTGATTTTAAAAGGCTTATCAACCTTACTTATGCCATCTATTGAAAGTTTAAAAGTGAAGTAACCTTTCGTTTTTGTCTTTGCCGGTAACGAAAGATTAAACTGCGACATGAGTAGAACAAGTTTGTTTGCGCTCAAATTATCACCAGTAATCGAAAGCTCAACAGGAGTACCCTTCCCCCGCCCAACGGTTCCATCAACAGTAAGTTTTGATTTGCCTACCAGGGCAAAGCCATTGTCCACGAGAATTGAACTATCCGTCAGTTCAAAGGTAGTGCTTAACTCTAATCGCTCGTTGCGAATATACTGAAAACCACCCTGCCGTAGGGTTCCAACAACTCCACCAAGTTTTATTCCTAACGAAATATTGCTGGCATCCAGGTTTCCTTTAAGTTCGCCCTGCTCAACATAGCCTTTGCAAACCCATCCTGTTCTAGGGTCAATGTAACTAATGTTGATATTATCGAGCTGTAACTTATCAATATCCAGTATCCAGCTAGACTCTTTCCCTTTAGATTTATCGAATATCTCAAAGTTCCCTTTACCAAAATTATCAAAGTATAGGTTTATCCAACCATCCTTAAGAACTAGTTTTTCAATATTATAGTTATTAGAAAATATACCTATAAGGCTAATTTTAACAACTATTTCTTCCAAAGAGAGCAAACCCGTTTCAAACTCTTTAGGGGTATCGAGGCTTCCTTCAACAATCTCAACATGTTTAAGGGTGACGCCTGCATACGGGAAACTACTGATTAGAGATGCCTTAACTTCCTTTACATTAAGGGTTACTGTTAACCTTTGGTTAAGCTGATTGATGGTATACTGAACTATTCTATCCTCAAGAAAATAACCGGCAATAGCAAGCCCCACTATAAAAGCAATTAGCGTACTTACTATTATTAGAATAATCCTAAAAAGCCTTCCCATATTTTTCTGCTTATTAAAACCTGCAAAAACATTACCATTAACGCACTATTACTTTTAGGATAATGTTTACAATTATACACCGCAAACTTAAAACAAAATCTTAACCCATAAAAGCGTTATATACCAAAAAGTGCTGCCTTACCTTATTTGCAATTTAAAATAACGCAAAAAACTTTATTTTCATATCTTTACACCAAAATATACCTATTGATGCTTAGACTTTTACATATGATAGCTGTTACTATGCTGGTGTCTATTATGAACTTGCATGGTAACGAAAGCCTTGACAGTCTAAGAGCTGGATTAGCAATTGAAAAAAACGTTTCTATTAAGCTAGAACTACTAATTGATAAATCGCGGTTTTTTAATAAAGATATCAAAAACGTAGCAAAATGTGAGGACATACTCTCCCAAGCCTTATCTATAGCAAAAAAAGACTCTGCGTATTGGGCGCTTTCAAAGGTTCACAATAGTTACGGTATGCTTTACCGTAATATTGCAGAATACAGCAGAGCCCTTGAGCACCATAAAATTTCGTTGCGCTATGCTAAAAAATCTAAAAACAAGCATTTGATATCAAATGCCTACAACAATATTGGCGTTGTTTACCGACGAATGGACAACCATCCGAAAGCAGCACAAAACCACCTATTGGCTCTTAAGGCTGCTGATGCAGTAAAAGACACATTTAATACTGCCGTTTCGTTAAACAGTCTTGGAAACATCTATTCGCTTAGCGGACAATACCAAGAAGCATTTTCATACTTTAAAAGAGCACTTGCTCTTTCCTTAAGTATGGATAACAACCGTGGTAAAGCAATTAACTACAACAATATTGGTGAGGTGTACGAATTTATGGGGGTGTACGATAGCGCCATGGTATACTATACCCAATCGCTTAAGGTGAACCTACAGATAAACAGCCTGAAAGGGGAAGCTATTTCGTATAATTCCATAGGGAAAATTCATTTATATCAGGGTAAAGCAAAAGATGCACTAAATCTGTTTGAACAAGCATTGAAAATTGATTTGGAACTAGGTGACAAAAAATTCATAACCGATAGCTATGTGAACCTAGCCCGAGCTTACTGCGAACTCAATATATTAGACAAGGCTGAAGAATTCTCGCTAAAAAGCCTCGAGATGGCAAATCATATTGGCTCAATTATACATACTCAGTTGGCATACGAAACGCTCAGCAAAATTTACGAGAAACGGAAACTTTCATCAACAGCACTTTACTATTTCAAAAAATCAACCGCTTTTAAGGATAGTATAGTAAACGAGAAGAACTCGCGGGCTATTGCCACAATGGATGTAATGTACGAAATTGACAAAAAAGAGCAAGACATACAATTCCTTAAGCAGGCTCAAGAGATAAACCAAAAGGAGTTAGCAAGACAGGTAATAATCCGAAACTTTTACTTGGCAGGATTTGCTTTTGCTCTGTTGGTTGTTGCCATTACCCTTTACGCTTTTGGCATTAAACGCAAATCAAATCGATTACTCCGTCAACAAAAGGCGGAAATTGAGGAAAACAACGAAAAACTCAACCAGCAGCAAGACGAAATTTTAGCCCAAAACGAAGAGATTCGAAAACACCAAAGCAACAGTGAGCAAAAGAATAAATACCTTGAGGAAGCATACAAGGTAATTGAAGGTTACATTGGGAAAATTACTGATAGTATCCGTTACGCCGAACGTATTCAAAAAGCCATTTTACCCCCATTAAACATTGCCTCTTCCTACTTTCCCGATGCCTTTACCCTCTATAAACCAAAAGATTTTGTTAGCGGCGATTTTTACTGGCTTTCCCTTAGCGAAGAAACTCTTTATCTGGCAGTTGCTGATTGTACTGGGCATGGCGTCCCCGGTGCTTTTATGAGCATTATATGCACGGATTTACTGAACCTGGCCGTAAATCAGCAAAACATTAAAGAACCTGCCGATATCCTTGAGTTTTTAAATATCGAGCTTAGAAACAAACTCAGAAAAGATGACGATGACGAGCTTGTTCTCAAGGATAGCATGGACATAGGCATAATAAAGTATTCGAAAGGCAGTAACCTTATTGACTATAGCGGCGCTCTTATTCCGCTAACCATTGTGAGGGATAACAAAATACTAGAGTTTAAACCAAACTTCTCGTCCATTGGTATGTCAACCCGCCTCAATAGCAAACCCTTCAAGCAAGAGAAGATAGAGTTTTGCCCTGGTGATTGGGTTTATATGTACACCGATGGCTACATGGATCAGTTTGGAGGCGAGAGAAATAAAAAGTTCATGCGAAATCGTTTCTTATCTACCCTTTTAGAAGTGAGTATTGGTACAGGTTCAGGTCAGAAAGCAGAACTCGATAAAATTTTTAAAAGCTGGCAGGGCAATAATGAGCAGATTGACGATGTTCTTGTACTAGGATTTAAGGTTTAACTTTTATGCGTTTCTACTTCAAGTTATCAATGCTGCTGCTCGTGCAGTACTCTTCATTAATCACATCGGCACAAATCGTTAAGGTTGATATGCCTAGAGGTTTATATGCCTTTAACATCGTTGAAGACAAACAAGGAAATATTTGGGTTGGCCTAAGCGATGGTAATACTGGTGGGGAACTTGCTCTGGTAAAAAACGACACGCTTGTGCTTAAAAGCGGGAACAACGGCATTCCTTCAGGCTCATACCATACATCTGTTAATTTACCAGATGGTGGTTTGATGTTTGGCGGGAGCATTCTTTCAGGAGGGAAACCCTGCTTGGTATGGATTACAAGTTATGGCATCGATACAATCCAAGTACCCATATTTATTTCAAGCCCTTTTATAAATACAATAAGTTTAGTTAATAATCGCGATATCTGGTTGGGTACAGCAAGTGGACTGCTAGTAAATAGCTACGGAACGTGGTCAATTTACACAACCAGCAACGGACTACCTCATAATTTCATCAATGCCATTGAGCAAGATTTTAGAGGTGTTATTTGGATTGGTACAGAGTTAGGATTAGCATATTATATCGATGGCACCTTCCGTAC